>NZ_JBFULD010000023.1:0-21971 GCF_056400505.1 Terrabacter sp. P5_B1 | reverse complement strand
GGTGCGGCTGACGTCCACGCGTCGGGGACCCCCGGGGCGGCGATCGAGGAGGTGGCGTCGACGGCTGGGAGAGCACTGGCGATCGCGGCACCGACGGACTCGTCGTCCGCCGCGGAGCGCAGGACGGTGGCGCGGTAGTCCTCGAGCCGGTCCACGAGCTGCTCGACGACGCGGGCCGACCCGGGCGGGTGCTCGCCCGTCCGTCGGTAGGAGCGGGGGACGTCTGGAGCGGCGCCCGGTGCGTCGCCGAGCGCACCGCGGATCCGCGCCAGCACCTCGTCGCGGGCGCTCACGAGCGCTCCCCCCGGGTGCGCGTCCACCAGTCGCGGAAGGTCTCGGCGGGCGGGCTCGGGGCATCGCGGGAGGCGGTCCACCCGTTCAGGGGTGGCGGCAGCGGCAGGAGGGGTCGCCCACGCCGTATGCCGTGTCGTGCGGTCGTGGCTGCCCGCCCGGCCCGCGCGAAGCGCGTCGCGTCGCCCATCACCCACGCGGCGGCGGCCATTGCAGCGGCCTCCGTGGAGGGCAGTCGGTGGGAGGCGGCGTGGGCCTCGGTGTGCTCGGCACGCAGCTCGACGAGCAGGTCCGGGATGTTGATCTTGACGGGGCACACGTCGTAGCACGCCCCGCACAGGCTCGAGGCGTAGGGCAGCGAGTCGTTCGGGTCCTCGCCCCCGGTGACGCCGGTCAGGAAGGGCGTCAGCACCGCGCCGATGGGCCCGGGGTAGACCGAGCCGTAGGCGTGGCCGCCCGTCCGCTCGTAGACGGGGCACACGTTGAGGCAGGCGGAGCAGCGGATGCAGTGCAGGGCCGTGCGCCCGAGGTCGTCGGCCAGGGCACGGGTGCGGCCGTTGTCGAGCAGCACGAGGTGGACCTCCTGCGGCCCGTCGCCGGGCGTGACGCCGGTCCACGTCGACGTGTAGGGGTTCATCCGCTCGCCCGTCGAGGACCGTGGGAGCAGCTGGAGGAAGACCTCGAGGTCGCGCCAGGTGGGCACCACCTTCTCGATGCCCATGACCGTGATGAGCGTGTCGGGCAGGGTCAGGCACATCCGCCCGTTGCCCTCGGACTCGACGACCGTGAGGGTTCCGGTCTCGGCGACCCCGAAGTTGGCGCCCGAGACGGCGACCCGGGCACGGAGGAACACCTCGCGCAGGTGGGTGCGCGCGGCGGCCGCGAGGACGCTCGGCTCGTCGGTCAGGCTGTCGAGGTCGACGTCGGCCATCTCGCGGGCGAAGATGTCGCGGATCTCGGACCGGCCCCGGTGGATCGCGGGGACGAGGATGTGCGACGGCTTGTCGTGCCCGAGCTGGACGATGAGCTCGGCGAGGTCGGTCTCGTGCGCCGTGATGCCGGCTGCTTCGAGCGCCTCGTTGAGGCCGATCTCCTGGGTGGCCATCGACTTGACCTTGACCACCTCGTCAGCGCCCGTGGCCTGCACGAGGTCGAGCACGATGCGGTTGGCCCCGGCGGCGTCGCGGGCCCAGTGCACGGTGCCGCCCCGGGCGGTGACGTTGCGCTCGAGCTCCTCGAGCAGCTCGGGGAGGCGGGCCATCGTGTCGGCCTTGATGGCCGACCCCGCGTCGCGCAGCGCCTCCCAGTCGGGCACCTCGCCGACGACGGCGGCCCGCTTCGACCGGATCGTGGCCGTGGCGTGGGCGAGGTTGCGCCGAAGGCGGGTGTCGGCGAGCGCGTCGCGGGCAGCGGCCGGGAAGGGGCGCTCGCCGGTCAGCTGTCCGACCGCGGTGTCGGCGGGCGGCCCGGGGACGCGGCCGCGCGGCATACCGAGGAAGGTGCTCATCGTGTCGCCCTCACGTCGTGCTCGCGAGGATCTCGGCGAGGTGGACGGGGCGCACGCCGGTGCGCAGTCGGGAGAGGCCGCCGCCGATGTGCATGAGGCACGAGACGTCGCCGGCGGTGACGACCTCGGCTCGCGTCGTGAGCACCGCAGACATCTTGTCGGCGAGCATCGCGGTCGAGGTGTCGGCGTTCTTGACGGCGAACGTGCCGCCGAAGCCGCAGCACGAGTCCGCCGCGGGCAGCTCGACGAGGTCGATGCCGCGCACCGCTCGGAGCAGCCGGAGCGGCCGGTCGCCGACCCTGAGCAGTCGCAGCGAGTGGCAGGTGGGGTGGTAGGTGACGCGGTGCGGGTAGGCGGCGCCCACGTCGGTCACCCCGAGCACGTCGACGAGCAGCTCGGAGAGCTCGTGGGTGCGGGCGGCGACCGCCTCGGCACGGACCGCGAGGGCCTCGTCGCCGGCCCGTCGCGCCACGGCTGCATGCTGGTGGCGGACCGAACCGACGCACGAGCCCGACGGCGCGACGATCGCGTCACAGCCCTCGGCGAGCGCCCGCTCGAAGACGTCGACGTGGTGCCGCACGAGGCCCACCGCGTCGTGCTGGTAGCCGGTGTTCGTGTGCATCTGCCCGCAGCACGTCTGCGCCTCCGGGAAGACGACCTCGTGGCCGAGCCGCTCGATGACCGTCACGGTGGCCCGGGCGACGTCGGGGAAGAGGACGTCGGCGAGGCACGTGACGAAGAGGGCGACCCTCATGCGGGTCTCCTCGCCGCCGAGGCCGTCGAGGTCGACGCGCCGGCGGCACCTCTGGTGCTCGCTGTGGCCATGGATCCTCCTCTCGCCGCAGAAACGTATCGCGCCGGGTCGCTACGACGTCGCCTCCTCAGGCTTTTTCACATCCCGGGTCGAGTTCTGCGTGACTGCGCTCCATTGGGGGCCTATCGCATCTATCCTGACAATAAGGACTATTCCCCGCCGACGTTCGTCGTGATCCAGGGGCAGGGCGCACGTGAGGGGAACAGGGTTGCGCGACGGCGCGGTGTGGGAGGTGCTGGCCCTTYGGCGGCTCACCGAGCTGATGAACCGGGTCAGCGCCCAGGACGACCTCTCGATCGTCTTCGACACGGTCGTCGCCGGCGCGGCCGACGTCGTCGGCTTCAAGGTGGCCGCGATCAGCCTCGTCGTCCCCTCGGGGGACGTCGAGGTCGTGGCCGTCGCGGGTGACGACGACGCACGCGCCGAGCTGCTCGGTCGGCGGACCCCACGGGCCAACCTCGAGGCGGAGTTCGCGGTGGCCGAGCGGTGGGGGAGCCTGCGCTTCGTCCCGGCGGGCGAGCTGCCGGACGGGTCCGCCGAGGGCTGGGTGTCGTCGGACTGGACCGCTCCCGCGCTGGCCGGCGCGGTCGACGCCTGGAACCCCGAGGACACCCTCATCGCCCCGTTCTTCGACGCGGTCGGCGAGCTGCTCGGCATCCTCTCCGTCGACCTCCCGCTCAGTGGCTGCCGCCCCGACATGACGCAGCGGGCCGTCCTCGAGCTCTTCGCCAACCAGACCGGCATCGCGATCTCGGCGGCCCGGCAGCGTCACGCCCTCTCGGAGCGCGTGCGTCTCGCCGAGGCGGTCCAGACGGTGGCCCGCATCGCCCAGGAGGACCTCGACCCGGCCAGGGTCGTCGACGTGGCCGCCGTCCCCATCGCGGCCGGTCTCGCGGCGGCGGGCCTGTGGTTGCGGGCGTTCGCCGGCGAGGACGACGACGAGCGCGAGAGCGTGTCGGCGCGCAGCGGCCGGCCGGTGCGCACCCCCGTCAGGCTCGTCGCGATCGCACGGCAGATGGCGGCGAGCTGCTGGCGCGCCGGCGTCGTCGCCGTCGTCGGGGCCGACCACGTGGAGCCCGCGGCCATGTGGGCCGGCGACGACGTCGCGCGGGTGCGCACCTTCCTGACCGACGCCGGGGCGCGCTCGCTGCTCCTGGCGCCGATGGGCTCGGGGTCGAGCTGTTTCGGCTACATCGCCTGCACGCGCGGACCCGGTGACCCGGATTGGACCGACGCCGAGGCGCAGGCCGCGCTCGAGATGGGCCGTGACCTCGGGCGGGCCATCCGCAACGCCCGCTTGTACGCCGTCGAGCGGCGGGTCGCGGCCGAGCTGCGCGAGGCGGACCGCAACAAGACGCAGCTCTTCTCGACCGTGTCCCACGAGCTGAAGAACCCCCTCGCCTCGATCGTCGGTCACGTGGAGCTGCTGCGCCTGGAGCCCGACGGCAACCCCGACTGGTCGCTCGGCGTCATCGAGCGCAACACCGAGCGGCTGCAGAACCTCGTCGACGACCTGCTCACGCTGTCGCGGGTCAGTGACCCCGACCGGCCCATGCCCGAGGCCGACGTCGACCTGGGCGAGGTGTCGCGCGACGTGGTCGACATGTTCCGACCGCGCGCCGACCACCAGCAGATCTCTCTGACCTTCGACCTGCAGGACCGGCTGCCGCCCGTGCGAGGCAGCGCAGATGACCTCGAGCGCGTCGTGCAGAACCTCGTGAGCAACGCGGTGAAGTTCACCCCCGCGGGCGGGAAGGTGACGGTCTCGGTGGGATGTCGCCGCGACCGGGTCGTGCTCGAGTGCACGGACGACGGGTTCGGCATCTCGCAGGAGGACCAGGCACGGCTGTTCACGGAGTTCTTCCGCGGCACCAACCCGGAGACCCTCCGGGTCCCGGGCACGGGCCTGGGCCTCAGCATCGCGCAGCATGTCGTGGCCCGGCACGGGGGAAGGATCGACATCGACTCGCAGCCCGGCCGCGGGACGAGCGTCCGGCTCCTGCTGCCGTCTCACTGACCCTGGGGGCGGACCCAAGGGCGTGGGACCCAGGGACGTCCGACCCCAGGACGTCAGGACGCGTGCGTCCTGTGCGGCCGTGCGAGCTGAGGGGTCACCGAGCGGCCACGCAGCAGCAGGATGCCGCCGACGACGATGCACACGACCTCCGAGATGGCGGCCGCCCAGACGTAACCGCCCGACCAGACGGTGTGCACACCGAGCAGACCGACTGTCGAGGCGATGATGAAGCACCCCAGTGTCRCGGCCCCGAAACCGGCGGTGAGGAAGGCCGGCACCCAGTGCTCCCATCGCAGCAGGAGGACGGCGATGACGACGCCGGCGACGACGTTCATGAGGAACATCGGCCCCACGGTCTGGTGGCGCACCCCGTTGAACCACAGGTAGAGGTGCACTCCCGCGGAGACGAGCAACGCCGCCGCTCCCACGCCTCGGAGTCTCATGGCAATGCTCCTTCTTCCGGGTCGCGCCGCGTCGCCCCAGCGACGTCGCGGTGTTGGACCTTCTTCCCCTGAAGACGAAMGCCGGTGTCGACGGGTTCAGCCGCCCGCGCTCCGGCTGTAGGCCGTGAGGAAGCGGTCCCGGAAACGGTCCATGGGCCACACCGGAGCGCCGGGGCCCGGCTGCAGGCCGTTCTCCCAGCCCCACGCGGAGATGCGGTCGAACACGGCCGGGTCGCGGGCGATGAGGCTGACGGGCACGTCGTGGCTGGCGTGGTCGCCGGAGACGACGCTGATGGGCTGGTGGTCCCCGAGCACCAGGACGACGAGGTTGTCGTCGTGGGTGGCCCGGAGGAAGGACACGAGGCTCTCGAGCGAGTAGGCCACGGTCTGGCCGTATGCCGTCCGCACCCCCGCGGCGCTCCTCCACACGACGTCCCGGGGCGTCGCCGTCCGTGCCTGGTCGAGGAAGAGCGTGCCGTCGCCGATCCCGGCCCAGTCGACGAGCTGGGGGTGTGGGGCCCACGGGGCGTGGCTCGTCACGAGGTCGATCTCGGCCATGAGGGGCTGCCGCGGGTTGGTCGGTCGGTGCTCGAGCTCGAGGCGGTCGAAGGCCGAGAGCGTGTACTGGTCGGGCACGGGGGCGTAGCCGAAGCTGGCACCGGCATAGCCGAGGGTGCGGGAGTCGTAGATCTTGTCGTAGCCGTAGAAGGCCTGTCCCTCGGGCCAGTCCTGGTGGTTGGCAGGGACGACGTCGACCGTTCGCCAGCCGGCACCGTGGAAGGCCCGCGCCAGGGTGAGGCGCCGGGCGTCCGATGACGCCGTGGCCAGCAGCTGGTCGTAGCGCAGCTGGCTGTTCACCCAGAGTCCTGACTGCAGGCTCGAGTGGGCGAGCCAGCTGATCCCGCCGAAGGTGGGGGACGTGAGCCAGGCACTGCGCGAGGAGTAGCCGGAGGCGCCCAGCCCCTTCATGCCCGTCGTCAGGGCCTGTGCGACCTCCGGGCTCTTGTCTATGGCGACCCTGCCGTAGCTCTCGACGAAGACGACGAGCACGTCCTTGCCCCGCAGGGCCGTGAGCAGGCCTGCTGGCGGGGTGGCGTGGAACGGGTCGGCGCGGATCTCGTCGGCGAAGACGGCTCGGTCGTGCAGCCCGTCCCGTACCGCGGTGACCTCCCGAGTGGCCACGGCCACCGCGGACGAGGACGCCACCGGCAGGTCCGCCGACACTCCCGCCCCGAGCCAGGCGAACAGGACCCAGACGCCGGTGGCGGCCACCACCGTGCGCGTCGCGCCCGTGCGGTGCCGGCGGACGAGCCGACCGAGCCGACCGACGGCCAGCGGTGTGAGCACGGTCAGGCCGAGGAGGAGCGCCACCGCTGCGACCACGGCGAGGACCGCCGTCACCGGCCCGGCGGAGGAGCCGACCAGGTCCTTGGCGGATCCGGCGTAGTGCCAGTCGACGAGCGGGTTGAAGGGGCGGTGGAGTACCGCGAGGAAGGTGGCGTCGAKGATCCGGACGACGAGGAGCAGCCCGAGGACCACCCCGACGACGACGGCGAACCATCGTGCGACCGCACCGCGCAGCGCGAGGAGGGCGGCGACGAGGAGGATGCCCTCGGCGGGAACCCGGACGAGGGCGAGCGGGGTTGGGGACCAACCGAGGACGGGCCCCGGCGCGACGAGGGTGACCCACACGAGCAGGAGCGCGGCGGCCGTGAGGGCGGGGCCGCGGACGCGGCGCCGCGACGTGCCCCTTCCCGGCGCGGTCATGACAGCCTGCCGGCACTGACGACGTCGGCGCCGTCGACGGCCTTGTGCCGCAATGCCGGCCGGGTCGTCGAGAGCCCGTCGGCCGGCATCGCGCGCAGGAGCGGGCGCCGCCTGGCCGCGACCTCCGTACCGAACGAGGCCAGGAGCAGGGCGAGCCCCGCACCGACGGCGAACGTGGCGACCGCTGCGGGCAGCACGTCGGCGGCGGCCACCGTGAGGGCGACGCCCTGGTAGGCGGCGACGACCTTGCGCCACCGTCGCGGCGGGACCTGGACCCGCCGCCAGGCCGTCGACCGGGACGCAAGGGTGACGAGCAGGAGGACGTAGCGAGCCAGCCCGATGCCGAGCACCCACCAGCCGAGTACCGGTGCGACGTGCGCGCTGAGCACGAGGATGAGGAAGGCGTCGGTCTCCATGTCGAAGCGGGCCCCCAAGGGGTGCACCGTCCCGCTCCGTCGCGCGACGCGACCATCCACGGCGTCGAGGAGGAGGGCGACGGCCGCCAGGGCCACGAGCGCGGCCGTCGGTGTCGGGTGACCCGTGGTGTCGACAGCGGTACCGGTGACGAGGGCGGCGACACCGCAGGCGAGCACCGCTCGGGTCAGGGTGACGCGGTCAGCCGGGGAGAGGTGACGTCGGGAGGCGCGGACGAGGCCGGCGGTGAGCAGCAGGACCAGGGTGGCCGCGCAGGCGATGCCGGTGACCCAGGCGGCCACCCCCAGACCGCCACTGGCAGTCATCTCGAGCGCGGTGAGCAGCACCGGCACACCGAAGAGCCCGACGAGCGGGCCGGAAGGGATGACCTGACGCACCGCGGTCCACCTCACCGAGAAGGGTTTTGACCCAAGGACGTCGTCGGCCCCGCTGGAGTTCACGGGCGATCTAGTCTGGGCGCGTGTCCACCGATGCACGGGCGTTCTGGGTGGTCGAGCCCGGCAGGGGCGAGATCCGGCCGGCCGCCGTCCCCACACCCCGCGCGGGTGAGGTGCTCGTGCGCGCCCTGCACTCCGGCGTCAGCCGAGGCACCGAGACGATCGTCTTCCGCGGCGCCGTGCCCGAGGACCAGCGCGCCGTCATGCGCGCCCCGCACCAGGAAGGTGACTTCCCCGCCCCGGTGAAGTACGGCTACCTCGGGGTCGGCGTCGTCGAGGAGGGGCCGTCGGAGCTCGTCGGACGGACGGTCTTCTGCCTGCACCCGCACCAGACGGCATACGTCGTCCCCGTCGAGTCGGTGGTCGTCGTGCCCGACGAGGTGCCGGCGAGACGGGCGGTGCTCGCGGGCACGGTCGAGACGGCCGTCAACGCGCTGTGGGACGCGGCGCCGCGGGTGGGTGACCGGGTCGCCGTCGTGGGGGCGGGGATGGTGGGCTGTTGCGTCGCCCGCCTCCTCTCCGGGATCCCCGGCTGCCGGGTGACGCTCGTCGACGTGGACCCGACCCGGGCCGGCGTGGCGGCCGGGCTCGGCGTCGCCTTCGCGCAGCCGGACGACGTCGCGGGCTCGCGCGGCGACCTCGACCTCGTCGTCCAYACGAGCGCGACGGGGGCCGGCCTGCAGCTCTCGCTCGACCTGCTGGCTCCGGAGGCGACCGTGCTCGACCTCAGCTGGTACGGCGACGCGCGCGTCGAGCTGTCGCTCGGCGGGTCGTTCCACTCGTCGCGACTGCGCATCCGGGCCAGCCAGGTGGGTTCCGTTGCAGCAGCACGGCGTTCGCGCTACACGTATGCGCAGCGGCTGGCGCTCGCGGTCGCCCTTCTGCGCGACCCGGCCTTCGAGGCACTCCTCACCGGCGACTCGCCGTTCGAGGAGCTGCCCGAGGTCATGCCTCGTCTCGCGGACGGCTCCCTGCCGGCCATCTGCCACACCATCACCTACCGACCCACCCACTGAAGCGGGGAGCCGATGTTCAGCGTGACCGTCCGGGACCACATGATGATCGCCCACAGCTTCCGGGGGGAGGTCTTCGGTCCCGCCCAGCGGCTGCACGGCGCCACGTTCGTCGTCGACGTGACCTTCCGGGGTCCCGAGCTCGACGAGGACGACATCCTCGTCGACATCGGCCTGGCGACGGAGCTCGTCCACGAGGTCGTCGGCGCCCTCAGCTACCGCAACCTCGACGACGAGCCGGCCTTCGAAGGCGTCAACACCTCGACGGAGGTGCTGGCGCGGACCGTCGCCGACCGGGTCGCCGAGCGCGTGCGGGTCGGCGACCTCGGCGGCGCCCGCGACCGGGTGACCGCGCTGGTCGTCACCCTCCACGAGTCGCACGTCGCGTGGGCGAGCTACGAGTGCGACCTCTGAGCGAGGTCCATGCCGTCGTGCCCGCCGGGATCGACGACGTCGCCCGTGTGAGCGGGGGGAACATCTATGACCGACGCGTCCTCGACGGACTCCGTGCGACCGGCTGGGTGGTCGTCGAGCACCCGGTGGCCGGTTCGTGGCCACATCCCGACCACGCCGCGCTCGGGCGTCTGGCCGCTGCCGTCGCCACCGTGCCCCCGCGCGGGCTGCTTGTCCTGGACGGCCTCGTGGCGTCCTGTGCCGACACCGTCCTCGTGCCGGCAGCGGCGGCTGGTTTGCGGGTCGTCGTCCTCGTCCACCTGCCGATCGGCCTGGCCGATCCCCTTGCCGCAGAGGGGGAGCGACGTGTCCTCACGGCTGCATCGGCCGTCATCACGACGAGCGGCTGGGCCCGCGACGTGCTGCTCGACGCGTACGCCCTCGCCCCGGACGCCGTGCACGTGGCGCGACCGGGCGTCGACGCCGCACCGTCGTCGGTGGGCGCCCCCGGGGGCACTCGGCTGCTGTGCGTCGGCGCGGTGACCGCGCTGAAGGGGCACGCCGACCTGGTCGCGGCGCTCGCGCGCGTGGCGGACCTGCCGTGGTCGTGCGTCGTGGCCGGTGCGCTGGACCGTGACCCGGACGTCGTCGCCCGGCTTCGGGCACAGCTGGAGACGGAAGGGCTGACCGATCGCGTGCAGCTCGTCGGCGCCCTGCACGGCGCCGACCTCGAGGGGGCGTATGCCGCCGCCGACCTCCTCGTGCTGCCCTCCCACGTCGAGACGTACGGGATGGTCGTGACCGAGGCGCTCGCGCATGGTCTCCCGGTCGTCGCGTCCGCCGTCGGTGGGCTGCCCGAGGCTCTGGGCGAGGCGCCGGACGAGGCTCCGGACGAGGCTCCGGGCGAGGCACCGGACGCGACCGACGACGGGCGCCCGGGCCTGCTCGTGCCGCCCGGTCGTCCCGAGGAGCTCGCCGATGCCCTCCGGTGCTGGCTGACCGACCGGGACCTGCGTGAGCGACTGCGTCGGCGGGCCCTGCGTCGACGTCTGCGGCTGTCTCCGTGGTCGCGGACCATGGAGGATGTCTCGGCCGCTCTCAGTGGTGGGGCGAACCTCTGAACCCGATCGGTGCGGCGGGCGTCGTCACCATCAAGGGTGTTGCCGCAGAAGGGGTGGAGCAGATGCAGCGCGACCGGTCGTGGGTCGGCCCCGTCGCCGGGCTCATGATCGTCGCCCTCCTCGTCCAGCGCCTCGGCGTCGGCACCTTCGTCGACGCCCTGCGCCGTCTCGACGTCTCGTCGGTCGTCGCGGGAGCCGCCATCGCCGTGCTGACGACCGTGTGCGGGGCGTGGCGCTGGGTCCTCGTCGCCCGGGGGCTCGGGGCGGAGCTCTCCCTGCGCTCGGCCGTCGCCGAGTCCTACCGGTCGCAGTTCCTCAATGTGACCCTCCCCGGTGGGATGCTGGGTGACGTGCATCGAGGAGTGCGGCACGGTCGCGGCGGCGGAGACCTCGGGCTCGGGCTGCGCTCGGTCGTGTGGGAGCGCTCCGCGGGCCAGGTCGTGCTTGCCGTCCTGACCGCCGGCGTCCTGGTCCTGGCGCCCGGACCCGTGTCGGCCCTCTTCCCACCCGGATCGCCCGCTGCGACAGCCCTGGCCGGTCTGGGCGTCGTCGTCGTGCTGCTCACCGCCGGCCTTACCGTCCTCGTGATCCGCGGACGCCGGCACGGTCCGGCCAACCGGGTCGTACGCGTGGTGCGCGCCGTGGGGGCGGACGTACGCGCCGGCCTGCTGGGACGGCATACGTGGCCGGGTGTCGTGGGGGGCTCCATGGTCGTCGTGGCCGGGCACGCGGCGACCTTCGTCGTGGCGGCCCGGGCCGCTGGGGTCACCGCCCCCGTGACCCAGCTGCTCCCACTGGCGCTCGTCGTGCTCATGGCGATGGGACTGCCGCTCAACATCGCCGGATGGGGACCCCGCGAGGGAGCTGCGGCCTGGGCGTTCGGCGCAGCCGGCCTCGGTGCCGCAGGGGGCGTCGGCACTGCCGTGGCCTACGGAGTCATAGCTCTCGTCGCGAGCCTGCCGGGCGCGGCGGTGCTCGCGGTGGCGCGTCGCGAGCGACGGCCGGCAGGCCCCCCGGTGTCGGCGGACGGGGCCGCCCGTGGCTGACCGTCCCTACACCCTGCTCAGCTGCAGCATGTCGATCGACGGCTACCTCAGCGCCGGGACCTCGACCCGGCTCCTGCTCTCCAACGAGGCCGACTTCGACCGGGTCGACGCGGAACGGGCCGCGAGCGACGCGATCCTCGTAGGTGCCGTGACGATCCGCCGGGACGACCCGCGACTGCTCGTCCGGTCGCCCGAGCGTCGCGTCGCTCGGGTGGCGCGGGGTCTCTCGCCGTCGCCAGTGAAGGTGACGGTCACACGCCAGGCCGGCTTGGACTGTGCCGCAGCCTTTTTCGCGGCTGACGACGCGGACAAGCTGGTCTACTGCCCGAGTGACGCTGTGCCCGGTGTGCGCGGTCGCCTCGGTGCGGTGGCCACCGTCGTCGACGCCGGGCGACCCCTGACGCTGCGCCGGGTCAGCGAGGACCTCGGTGAGCGCGGCGTGCGCCGGCTCATGGTCGAGGGTGGCGGCTCCGTCCACACCCAGATGCTGACCGAGGACCTCGCCGACGAGCTGCAGCTCGTCGTCGCGCCCTTCTTCGTCGGGAACTCGGCGGCTTGCCGGTTCGTCGGCGACGGGCGCTATCCCTGGAACCCGGACCGGCGCGCGACGCTCGCCGAGACGCGCCAGATCGGGGACGTCGTCCTGCTGCGATATGCCCTGTCGCCACGGTTCCGGGAGGACGCATGACCGCCGAGAGATCGCGGACGCCGGCCCCGGCGCCGGCACGCATCCGCACCCACGTGCTGGTGCCGATGGCCTTCGTGGACGGCTTCGAGACGACGGCGCGTGTCTACAGCTTCGACGGGCTCGCCGACGGTCGAGAGCATCTGGCGCTCGGGCTCGGTGACTGTGCCGCCCCGCCGAGCCCGGCCGGTCGTGGCGCAGGACCGACGCCGACGCGGCTGCACAGCGAGTGCCTGACCGGCGACGTCTTCGGCAGCCGCCGCTGCGACTGCGGCGCGCAGCTGCGCGAGTCCCTCGAGCGACTCGACGCATCAGGCGGGTTCCTCCTCTACCTGCGGCAGGAGGGGCGCGGCATCGGCCTCTATCCCAAGCTCGACGCCTACGTGCTCCAGGACCACGGGCTCGACACCTACGAGGCGAACGTCGCCCTCGGCTACGGCGAGGACGAACGGGACTACACGGTCGCCGCCCAGATGCTCGGCGCACTCGGGATCAGCCGCGTCACCCTGCACAGCAACAACCCCGACAAGGCCGAGCAGCTGCGCCGGCTCGGGGTCACGGTGGCCGACCGCGTGCCCACGGGCGTGCACCTGTCCGACTCCAACGCCCACTACCTCGCCACGAAGGTGGAGCGCGGAGCGCACACCCTCGACCTCACTGCCGAAGGTCGGTGGGACCCGGCCTGAGGGCTGGGCGGCACCCCCACGGCCAGGGTCCTCGTGCTGGCCTGTTGACAGGACTTTCCGGGCGCTTCAGACTGCCAAATGGCTCGGTGGCCTTGTGGCCTAGCCAATAGTCCGTCGCGTTCCACGCGGCCGCATCAACGCAGAGAGGCTCCCATGTCGCACAGCTCCGACCTCGTCCTGGAACAGGAGCAGAGGGTGAGCCCCGGTCGTCCCGGACCGCTGCACCGCTTCACCGACCTGTCCGTCCGGTACGTCGAGAAGTGGATGCCGGACCCCTACCTCTTCGCCGTCATCCTCACCGTGGTCGTCGTGGCGCTGATCTTCGCCTTGGTGCCCGGCGCGAGCCTCGGGGGCGTCGTCGACGGCTGGTACAAGGGCGTCTGGGGCGAGGGCAACATCTTCACCTTCGCCATGCAGATGATCCTCATCCTCGTCGGCGGCTACACGCTGGCGGAGGCTCCGCTCGTCAAGCGCGGCCTGCAGTGGTTGGCGAGCAAGCCGAGGAACCAGGCCCAGGGCGGGCTGCTCTGCTTCGGCGTCGCCGCCCTCGCATGTGTCGTCAACTGGGGCCTCGGACTCGTCGTGGGTGCCCTGCTGGCGCGCCAGGTGTTCGCCCGGCTCCGGACCGTCAACTTCGCCTACCTCGTCGCGGCGGGCTACATGGGCTACATGGTGTGGACCTCCGGTCTGTCCAGCTCCATCGCCCTGGCCAACACCGACAAGACGAGCAAGCTCAACATCATCTGGACCCAGACGCACCAGCTCGTGCCGCTCAGCGACACGATCTTCCGGCCCTACAGCTTCGTCCCGATGCTCGTGCTCGCCGGCGTGATCGGCCTGCTCGTGCACCGCATGTCGCCACGCCCGCAGGAGACGACCGAGCAGGCAGACGTCGACCGTGAAGCGCTGCTGGCGCTCGACCAGGCCCCCGAGACCCGCCAGGCGGGCCCCCAGACGTTCGCCGAGCGCCTCGAGAACCTCTGGCTCCTCAACGTGCTCGTCTTCGTGGCCGGTCTGGCGTACTTCGTGCGGAGCGGCTTCGCGCTCAACATCGGCTCGATGGTGATGCTCTTCTTCATCCTCGGCGCGCTCTTCCACTGGACTCCGATGCGCTTCATCCGAGCCTTCACCGAGGCGGCCAAGACCTCGGGCCCGCTGCTGCTGCAGTACCCGCTCTACGGCGGCATCATCGGGCTGCTCGGCTACGCCCCGCACCACGGGGTGCACCCGCTCCAGACGGTCATCGCGTCGGCGATCGTGTCGCACGCGACCTACTACACGCTGCCGCTGCTCAACTACATCGCCTCGGTCGTCATCTCGCTCTTCGTCCCGTCCGGCGGCGGCCACTGGGGCGTCCAGGGCCCCGTCGCCATCGACGCCGCCGTCCAGCTGGGCCAGACGTCGCCGGCCTACCTCGGCAAGATCTCGATGTCGGTGGCCAACGGCGAGGCGGTCGCCAACATGATCCAGCCCTTCTGGCTGCTTCCGGTCCTCGCGATCGCCAAGCTCAACATCCGCAGGGTCATGGGCTTCACCGTGGTCGCCTTCGTCGTCGGGTTCGTCGTCCTCGGCATCGGCAGCCTCCTCATGCCGCTCCTACCCTGAGACGCATGAGCGACATCGACGTCAACGAGCCGGGCCCCGACCAAGCCGCCCTGGTCGGGCGCTCGGCGCTCGAGCTCTCCAGCCTCATCCACCGGCGGGAGGTCTCGTGCGTCGAGGTGATGTCCGCCCACCTGGCGCAGATCGAGCGGTACAACCCGGTGCTGGGCGCCATCGTCGCGCTCCGCGACGGGGACGAGCTGCTCGCCGAGGCGCGCGGGCGCGACGAGGAGCTGGCGGGGGGTCGCAGCCGCGGCTGGATGCACGGCTTCCCGCACGCCGTCAAGGACCTGGCGGCGGCCGAGGGGCTGCCCCACACGTCGGGATCACGGATCTTCGCGGACCGCGTCGCCGAGGCGGACGACCTGGTCGTCGCGCGCATCCGTGCAGCCGGCGCCGTCATCATCGGCAAGACCAACACGCCCGAGTTCGGCCTCGGCTCCCAGACCTACAACGAGGTGTGGGGCACGACCACGAACCCCTACGACCCCTCTCGCACGGCGGGGGGCAGCAGTGGCGGCGGGGCCGCAGCGCTGGCCGCTCGGATGGTCCCGGTCGCGGACGGCTCCGACAACATGGGGTCGCTGCGCAACCCGCCGGCCTTCAACCACGTCGTCGGACTGCGGCCGTCCTGGGGCCGGGTCCCCGAGCCGGGCTTCGTCCYCTACGGCAGCGTCAACGGGCCGATGGGGCGCACGACGGCCGACGTCGCGCGGCTGCTGTCGACGATGGCCGGCCCCGACGCCGGCGCGCCGCTGTCGCTGGACGACGACCCGGTCACGTTCGCCGCCGCCCTCGAGCGGGACGTCGCGGGGACACGGATCGCCTGGGTCGGCGACTGGGAGGGCTACCTCCCCACCGAGCCCGGGGTGCTCGAGCTGTGCGAGTCGGCCCTCGCCACGTTCGAGAGGCTCGGCTGCGAGGTCGAGCCGGTGCTGCCGGCATACGCCCCGCAGGACATCTGGCAGTCCTACCTCGCGTGGCGCTCCTGGGGGAACCTCCGCTACGCGGACCTCTACGAGGACCCGGCCACGCGGGCGCTGATGAAACCCGAGCTCGTCTGGGAGATCGAGTACGGCCTTCGCCTCACGGCCCTCGACCTGACGCGGGCGGCCGCCGCACGAGACGCCTGGTATGCCGTTCTGGCCGGGATGTTCGATCGGTACGACTTCGTCGTGGCGCCGAGCGCGCAGGTGTTCCCGTTCGACTCGTCGGTGCACTGGCCGCGCGAGATCGACGGGCACCCCATGGACACCTACCACCGGTGGATGGAGACCGTCGTCCCGTGGACCATGTCCGGGCACCCGGTGGCGGCGGTCCCGGCCGGCTTCGACCGGCGCGGGCTGCCGACCGGCATCCAGCTCATCGGCAGGCGGCATGACGACCACGGCGTCCTCCAGCTCGCCCAGGCGTACGAGACGGCGAGCCCCGTCATGGACGGCACCCTGCCGCCGCTGCTGACGGGCGAGACGGGCGGGCACTGAGCGCGGCGCGCGTCCGGCGGTCAGCCGGACGCGTCCCGGCCCGCGGGTTCTCGGCTCCGCGGACCGGGGGGTCGGCGTTGGGGTCGGTGCGCGTGCTCGTGACCCTGTGCCTCCGTCGCTTCGTGGTCCACGTCGTGGTCGGGACCTTCCGCTTCGTTCGACGTTAGGAAGGCGCGCGCCGACACGGAAGGGCCCAAGGTCCCGCGGCCACAGGCGGTGCGCGCGGCCCTAGCCGACGCTCGGGCTCTGGCTGGGGGAGGGGACGGGGCCGTGGTCGAGGACCGCGGCCGTCTCGATGAGGTTGCGGAGCGTGTCCGTGAAGCGCGCGGCAGGCGCGCCGTCGATGACGGCGTGGTCGAAGCTCAGCGTGAGCGGCAGCATCGACCGGGCCACGATCTGGCCGTCGTGGACGGCGGGCCGCTCGACGACGCGGCCGACGGTGACGATCAGCGTCAGTGGTGCGACGGGGATGGCCCACCCCCAGCCGTGGGTGAACATGCCGACCGACGTCACGCCGACGGCGGGGCCGAACGTCGCCGCGATGCTCGGCCGCGTGCCCACGAGGCGGATGGCCGTGCGTCTCAGCGGGCCGGGGAGCCGCACCAGCGCCGCGGTCACGTCGTTGCGACGGTGTAGCGGCGCCGGTCCGTACTTGGCGCGGTGGAGCACGGCCGTGACGTCGGCGCACGACCGCTCGTCGGCTGCCTCGATCTCGGCGATGTCGAGGACGACGCGGGCGCCCACCGGCCGTTCCACAGTGGCGCCGACGTCGACCCGGTCGAAGAGGAGGAGCCGGTTGCCGGCCTTGCGCGCGTTGACGTCGGGGTGCTCGGCGACCGCCATCGCCACGGTGGCGATCACGAACCCCGTCCACGACACCGTGGGCTGCAGGTGCGGGATCCGCTCGGCTGCCGTGGTCACGTCGAGCTCGACCAGCGCGTGCACCTGGAACCGGCGGCTGCCGCTGGTCAACCTGTCCAGGACCGGTTGGCGCTCCTTGGGGATGGGCCGGAGCGCGTAGCCGGTCAGCGGACGCCGCGCCACAGCTCGCGCTCCCACGAGCGTGGGTCGTCCACGACCTCGGACGTGGTGTCGAACCGCATGGTGGCTCGCCTCCCGAGGTCGTATGCCGTCCAGCCCGGGTCACCGGTCGAGGCGAAGGAGACCCACGCGGCGTGCATGGTGTCAGCCAGGGCCTGCGGCGGGTGGTCGCCGAGCAGGGGGCCGAACAGCGGCGCGTCCGGGCTCAGGGTGTCGAAGACGAACGGCACCTCCACGGCGTGGACCGCGCCGAGTCCCGGTGCGGGCCAAGCGAACTCGTACATGTACGTCGCGGCGGTCGCGGTGGTCGCGGTGGTCGGGGTGGTCGCGGTGGTCGCGGTGGTCGCGGCGGTTGCGGCGGTCGAGGCGGCGTGCGCATCGGCCAGGGCGATGGCAGGGATCCTCATCCACCAGTCGGTCTGCACGAGTGTCAGCAGGTCGCCGGGGGATGCGCCGGGGTGCCTGGCCCGGTAGGCGGCCAGCGCCGTGTCCGGGGTGAGCCCGTAGGCGGCGAGCGACTGGTACCCGTGCGCAGTGACCGGGCCGGTCAGGATCTCGTCGGTGATCCCTGCGATGGCGCCGCTGACGACCAGCCACAGCCTCCAGTCGTCGGTGTTCGTCCCGACGAGGACGTCGACCTCGCGGCCGGATCCGGCTGCGATGCGGTCGATGGGCAGGCCCGTCACCGTGTCCCCGTCGACCACGGGCTGCCAGGGCATGGTGCTCGTCACGACAGCCCAGCCCCAGCGGGCCGGGTCCGGGTCGGCCAGCAGCTCGGCCTTGAGGGCCGCCTGGGCTGCGAGCAGGCGTGGGATCCCGGCGTCCGCGATGGCCGCACGGGTCGGTGCGACGCCGAGCTTCTCGGCCAGGCAGTGGGCGATGCGCAGTGCGTCCTCGGCCGGGGTCACCTGATGGGCGGCACCGCTCTGCAGGATCGCCCTCCGGAACAGTCCCTGGGCGCGGGGCATGGCGAGGAGGGTGCCGATGCTCATCGCTCCGGCGGACTCACCGAAGACGGTGACGTTGTGAGGATCGCCGCCGAAGGCGGCGATGTTGTCCCGCACCCACTCGAGGGCGGCAACCTGGTCGAGCAGTCCCAGGTTCGCGACCCCGTCCCCGAGGTAGAGGAATCCCTCTGCACCGGGTCGCCAGTTGATGACGACGCAGACCACGCCGTCCCGAGCGAACCGACTGCCGTCGTAGGCCGCCGTGGAGCTGAGCTCGAACATGCCGCCCTGGATCCACACCATCACCGGCAGGCCGGACGCGGGAGGGTCGGGTGCCCAGAGGTTGAGGTTGAGGCAGTCCTCCGACGGTGCCGCACGCTCGACGGCCTCGAACGCCGCCCCGACGTCCTTCCAGTCCTCCCCGGACCCCGACGGCGGGCCGGTCGGTGACGGGGGAGCGACCTGCGGTGGCTCCGCGCCCAGCGTCACGGCCTCGCGGATGCCGGCCCACGCTTCCGCCGGCTGCGGGGGAGCGAGCCGGTTCACCCCGAAGGGGGCCGCGGCATACGGCACTCCGAGGAAGGACGCCACTCCGTCGGCCACGATCCCGCGCAGCTCTCCGCTGACCGTCCTGACCACCGCACCCATGTCATCCACGGTTCTGCCCGCGGCGCGCAGTGGCCAGAGTCGAAGGTCCCGGACCCGCCCTGGGCGACACAGTTCTGTGGTTCGTCGCGGGCCTCTCCGCCACCGGCTACGGCTCAGCCGGCCGCGCGTGCTCGAGATGCACCTTCATGCTCTGCCAGATCCGCTCTTCCTGACGTCGGCCGAGCCAGACCACGAGCGGACCCAGGAGGTGCAGCGCCCCCTTTGGGCGGACCTGCCCGGACCAGCTCATGCGAGTTCCCGAGGCGACCGGCTCGAAGCGCAGGACGTAGGGGATGTCGGCCTGCGCCATCGTCGTGACCGAGGCCAGGAGATTCGGCCGGTCGAAGTCCGTGATCTCGATGAGCAGGTCCGCAGTGCGGCCGCCCGACCACACCGCAGAGCGGAAGGTCGTGCCCCGGCCGATGGGCGCGGCGCCGACCTTCTGGGCGCGAACCATCCGCGGGTTGTACTGCGGCTCGTTGGTCTGGTCGGCCACGTAGTCGAAGACCACGTCCACGGGACGGGCGATCGTGATGTCGCCTTCGATGCCCACCATGTTGCTCCCTCCCCGACGGAGCGGCCTGTCGGTCGAACGCGGACACGACCACATCGTGCACTCACCACCCTAGGAAGCCACGGCCGCCCGGAGCAGGGTCGAAGGTCCCCGCCTGGCGCTCGACTCTCGCAGCCGTGACCGTCGGAGCGCAGGTCGGCGACCTGTCACTCGCCGGTGGGGCCGCCCGCCAGCTCGACGACGATGTCGAGGTGGCCCACGTGCCGCGCGTACTCCTGGACGAGGTGCAGCAGCACCCGCTCGAGGGTGGCCGGGGGCTCACCGTCCCACCGAGGACCAGGCTGGCCGACGTCGTTCAGGGCGTGCGACTCGATGACCGCGTTGCTGCGCCGAGCTTGCTCGCGGAAGGCGGCGAGGAGGTCCTCGAGGGACTCCGTGTCGTCGACGAACCAGCGCCCGTCGCGGCTGTCCGCCCACGGCTCGGCAACGCTCGCACCCTCGAATCCCCATTCCAGCCAACGGTGCTCGACATGGGTCAGGTGCTTGACCAGCTGCACCGGTGTCCAGCCGGACGGCACTCGAGTGGCCCGCTGCTCGTCCTCGGAGATGCCTTGGACCTTGCTGGCGACCTGGTCGCGGAAGTAGTCGAGGTAGCGAACGATCACCTCCGTGGGGGTCGAGGCGGCGTCGGTCGGTTCGGGGAAGGGCACGCTCATCGACCGAGTATGACCTCGGGCTCCGTCGCGTGCCTGGGCTGGTCGTCGGTGGCCCGTCACACGGGCTTGTGAGGTTTCGGCGGCTTCGGGTGGACCAGGCCGTCGATGGGGGCAGTCACGAGGCTGCCGTCGAGCGTCACGAGCTGGGGCATCGGCTGCCCCAACGGGCCTGCCCACGGCGCGGTCGGCTCCGGCGGGATCGGCGGGTGAGGCGGGGTGGGCTGCGTGACCACGGCGCCCGGTGCCGGTGGGACGGGCCGGCTGACAGCAGGGTCGACCAGGTGTGCCAGCGACGGGGCGGCGTCGACGCGGGGGACGTTCATGGGCGGCAGGCCGAGCAGGTCGATGATCGTCTTGGGGATGCTGGCGTGGGAGTGCCACTGGGCGTCGATGTGTTGGCCGACCTTGCCGCCGAACATGATGAGCGGTATCCGCGAGCCGCCGATGGCGGCATACCCGTCGGGGTGCAGCGCGTCGGGAACGGTCTCGATGGCCGGCGTCTGCACCGAGTCGACGTAACCTCCCCAGTCGTCCCACGTCAGCACGAAGGTGGTGTCCTGCCAGCCGCCGCCGTCGATGACGGCCTGGACCCGCTGCCAGACGAGGTCCTGGCCCTTGGTGACGTAGCCGGGGTCGCTGACGAACGGCGGGTGCTCGTCGTAGCCCCCCGGGCTCCACACGTAGCAGACCTGCGGCAGGGTGCCCGCCTTGGCCATGGGGACGAACTGGCTGGGCGGGTGGACGTGGGTGTTGCCGGGAGCGGCGTTCAACGAGGCGTAGAACTTCGTCGGATAGCCGGACTGGTCCGGGAAGGCCGCCCAGCTCACGCCTGCGTTCTCGGCGACGGAGAAGATCGAGGGTAGGTCCCAGACCGGGTGGGGGCCGACGAACGGCGGGTTCTTCATGGTCGGCATCTGGCCGCCGATGGCCAGCATGTGACCGGGCGTCGAGTTCGACCCGGACCCGAAGTGGTGGTCGCAGAACACGAACTGCTTCGCAAGCCACGAGTAGAACGGGATCACCACGTCGCTGTCGACCTGCGCGGCCAGCGCCGGGTAGTCCCCCATGGAGTAGTGCACCCACGCGTTGCGGTCGTGGGGCTGGTCGAAGTCGGGCGGGCTGGACAACAACGGCCCGTGGGTCGAGACGGCGGCACCCCAGGCCGCCATGGCGGAGAAGTAGAAGTCGGTCGTCTTGTTCTCCTGCAGGAACACGACCACCCGGTGCCCAGGAATCCAGCTCATCTCTGGCGCCTCCCGATCTCCTCGCGTGCACCTCGTCGTCAAACCCAGCCAAGCACTCGCGCCCCGTGGTCGGCTAGGTGGTCCCCCCGGAAGACGAGCCGACTCGTCCGGCTGGCTCCGCTGCACGCGAGCGGACATCGGACCGGGCGGCCCCCTGACGCCGACCTACTTCACGCAGGGGATCCCGCCACCGGAGAGTCGGTCAGGGCCGTCGGGGGCGGCCCGGACCGGCCGCAGCCCACCGCGGAGTCGCCGGCCGCGGAGTCGACGACCGAGCCGGTGCGCGGCACCCCAGAGGAGACGAGGCCGGCCCGGTAACCCTCGGCCACGGCGGCGTCGAGCACGAGCCGGGCCTGGCCGGTGACTCCGGACTCGTTGATGACGTCGACCGTGCGGTCCGGCACGGGGGTCCCCGGGCGGCTGCGGCGAAGGACACATCTCGACCACCATGTCTCGGGCGGGTTAGTGCACCGTGAATGCACCGCAGCCGGCCCGCTTCTCTCACCGCTGCTCCAGCCGAGTTCAGCCCATGACCAAGCCCTCAATGTCGTGTTTCTGGACGATAGGGTGCAGCTCGTTGACTACCGGGCAGGACAGGTGTGAGCGGACCGACTCGGGCAGCTGCTCCCAGAATCCACGTGTCACCGCGAGGTCGTGATGGGCGTCGTTCCCGGCCCCCGGTGCGTCGACACCGAGCACCAAGACCGGTCGCGGCAACTTCGACTGGTTCGGCGTGCCCCGATGAATGGTTAGCGCGGATCGGGCAGAGATGTCGCCCATCTGCGGATACTTCCGTTGGGCCAACGCCTCGTAGCGCGAGTATTGCGACTCCGGCGGAAATTGTTCATGGTCAAAGTCGTCGCCCGGCTCCCAGTGTGTGCCTGGCGCGATCTCGAAAGGACCCATCTCGTCGGTGGTATCGACCGTGGTCATGTTGAAGGCCAGCGAGGTCAGCCGGTGATCGGTCTTTGTCTCCGGCGGGCTGGGAAAGTCGCGGTGCCACGGCTGCACCTTCGCACCGGGAAACGGTGTATCAAACCCCACCTCCACGAACTGGTAGTCCAGTCCGAGCATCGTCTCGCAGACGGTCCGCACCCAGGGATGCTGGACCAGGTCCACG
>NZ_JBFULD010000022.1:0-22123 GCF_056400505.1 Terrabacter sp. P5_B1 | reverse complement strand
GGGGTGATCACCCCACCGGACGCCGCACCATCGGTGACTCCATCTGCAGCACGATCAGCGAGCGCACCAAGCCGGTCACATCTGCTCGGGCGACTCCAGTCCCAGCAGGTCGAGGCCGGTCGTCATGACCCGGAGGACGAGGGCGCACAGCGTCAGGCGCGACTCCCTGACCTCGTCGCGCTCGGCCTTGAGCACCGGGCAGTTCTCGTAGAACGCCGAGAACGCCTGGGCCAGCTCGAACAGGTAGCCGGCCAGCCGGTGCGGCTCGTTGGTGTCGCCGACCTCGGCCACGACCGCGCCGAAACCGAGCAGGTGCGTGGCGAGGGCGCGCTCGTGCGGCTCCCCGAGGGAGATGTCGGCGTGCTGGGCCGCCGGGTCGAGCCCGACCTGGCGGAAGATCGACCGGATCCGGGCCACGACGTACTGCAGGTAGGGGCCCGTGTTGCCGGTGAGCGCGACCATGCGGTCGAGGTCGAAGACGTACTCGCTGTCGTGCGCGACGGACAGGTCGGCGTACTTCACGGCCCCGATCCCGATCTGCCTGGCGATGGTCGCACGGATGGAGTCGTCGAGGTCGGGCCGCGTCTCGTCGATGACAGCGCGTGCCTTCTCGATGGCCTCGTCCAGGAGCGCCATGAGCCGCAACGGCGCACCCGAGCGCGTCTTGAGGATCTTGCGGTCCTCCCCGAGCACGTTGCCGATCTGCACGTGGACGGGCACGACGTCGTCGGGCAGCCAGCCGGCCTTGCGGGCGGTGTCCCAGACCATGTTGAGGTGCAGCGACTGCGGCGCCCCGATGACGTAGAGCACGCGGTGGGCGCCGAGGTCGTGCACGCGGTACTTGATGGTCGCGAGATCCGTTGTGGCATAACCGTATCCACCATCGGACTTACGAATGATGAGCGGCACCGGCTTGCCCTCGCGGCCGGTGTAGCCGTCGAGGAAGACACACAGCGCCCCGTCTGACACCTCGGCGATGCCCCGGGACTCGAGCTCCTCGCAGATGCCGGGGAGGGCGTCGTTGTACATCGACTCGCCCGCGAGGTGCAGGTCAGTCAGCGTCACGCCCAAGGTCGAGTAGAGCTTGTTGAAGTAGACCTTGGAGAGGTCGACGAGCTCGTTCCAGAGCCGCAGGGTCTCAGCGTCCCCTGCCTGCAGGAGCACGACCCGCGAGCGGGCCCGCACGTTGAAGTCCCCTGCGCTGCCGACAGGTTCGGCCTTCTCGGCGGTGTCGAACTTGACCCGGGCGGCCTGGTAGAAGGCGTTCGGGTCGGTGACCAGGAGACCGGCCTCGTCCGAGCCCTCCCCGACCTCGAGCAGGTGCTCGATGAGCATTCCGAACGGCGTGCCCCAGTCACCGATGTGGTTCTGCCGGATGACGTTGTGTCCCAGGTGCTCGAGGGTGCGAGCGATCGAGTCGCCGACGACCGTCGTACGCAGGTGCCCGACGTGCATCTCCTTGGCGACGTTGGGCGCGGAGTAGTCGATCGGGATGTTCTGGGTCGGCTGGAGCTCGACACCGGCGCGCTCGTCCGCCGCGACGTCCTGCAGCAGCCCGGCGATCCACGCGTCGGAGAACGTGAGGTTGATGAAGCCGGGGCCGCTGACCTCGACGGAGTCGCACACGCCGTCGAGGTCGAGGGCGTCGACGATCCTGGCCGCGACCTCGCGCGGCGGCATACCGACCTTCTTGGCCAGTGCGAGCGCGGCGTTGACCTGCACGTCGGCGAACTGCGACGGACGCAGCACCGGGTCGGCCTCGCGGAAGTCGTCACCGAGGGCGGTGGCGATCGCGGACTGGACCTTGGGCGTGAGCGCGACGAGCGGGGAAACCATGCCGGAAGTCTATTTGCGCCAGTGGGGTGCCCGCGCCACCGTTTCCCGGTGGGCCAGGGCCGCTCCCGGACACGGCAGTGGCCACGTACACCGCGTGCACGTGGCCACTCAGCCTGCTGTGACTCGACCCGTCAGGGCGAGGTCACTCCCCCTCGCGGCGGAAGCCCGCGCGGCGGGCCGCCTCCTCGTTGTAGAACCACACGTCGGGCTCGGCGTCGTCATAACCGGGGTCGTCGGGGCCGAGGAAGGTCGTGCCCTCACGCCTGCCCTTGACCGCGTGGCCGAGCGGCTGCGCGCCGTCGGCGATGGGTGCGGCCGAGCCCAGACCGAAACCGCCGTCGACGACCTCGTCGAAACCGGACATCCGGCGGCCGGACGTCGCGTCGTCGGTCGACCCGGCGGTGTCGGTGGCGCCGTTCCTGCCGCTGTCGTTGGTGTCGGTGCTAGCCGGCTCGGCCAGCTCCTCGTCCTCGTCACTCTCGTGGGAGTGCGGGGCCATGTCGACGTCCAGCCCCTCGTCGGCAGCGTCRTCATCACCGGTCGCGTCGTCGAGGCCGCGGTCGCCGGGCGTGGTCGCCCAGGCCTGGCCACGGTGGTCGCCGGGGTCGTTGGCCGGGGTGCCGCCTTCGGCCAGGACGTCGGCCCGGTCGGCCAGGGCCGGCACCTCGACCTGCTTCGGCTCGTCCGCGTCGGCCACGGGCGGCGCCGGGACCTGCACGGACGTGTCGTCGATGTCGCTGGAGGACTGGTCGCTCACGGCGGTGCGCCTTTCATCAGGGAACTGATCCGGTGCAGTCCCTGTACCCACTGAGCCACCGGACGATCCTCCCGTGAGCTCGGTGACCTCGGGCTCCTCGGACGCGTACGACGACTCGTCGGCTGTGTGTGCATCGGTGTCGAGGTCCGCGGCGCTCGCGAGGTCCGTTCCCTCACCCGCCGGGACGGTGGTGGCCTCGGCGTCGGTGGGCGGCGCGAAGGGGTTCTCGGCGTCGGCGAGGTCGTCCTCGTCGTCGTCGTTCGTGAACGCCGTGGCACCGACACCCGGCGACTCCTGACCCGACCGGCGGGCGGACTCGGCGGTGGCGCGGTGCTGCTGGGCCTGCTCCTCGAGGCGACGGGCCTCGACAGCCTGACGCTCGGCGTCAGCGGCCCGACGCTCGGCGTCAGCGGCCCGACGCTCGGCGTCGGCAGCCACCGCGGCGGTCACCGACGCGCGGTCCTCGGTGCGCTGCACCTGTGGCAGTCGCTCCGGGACCCGGGCCCGGAGGTTGCCCGCCTCGAGACGGCGCACCTCGGCCTCGCGGCGCCGAGCCGCCGAGACGAACAACCAGATGATCACGGCGATGACGACGACCGCCACCACGACCCACAGCACCGTCTTGCCTGTGTCGGACATGCCATTCCCCTCACGGATTACGGGTCCTCGCGACCACGTCCCCCGAAACCTACTGCGCTCGAGCCCCGTCAGCCGAGTCCGAGCTTCTTCGCCGTGGTCTCTCGCATCTCGACCTTGCGGATCTTGCCGGTCACCGTCATCGGGAACTCGTCGACGATCTCGACGTAGCGCGGGATCTTGTAGTGGGCGAGCTGCCCGGCGCAGAACTGGCGCAGGGACTCGGCCGTGAGCGGCGTGGCGCCGTCCTTCATGCGGACCCAGGCGCACAGCTCCTCGCCGTACTTCTCGTCCGGGACGCCGATGACCTGGGCATCGAGGATGTCGGGGTGCGTGTAGAGGAACTCCTCGATCTCGCGCGGGTAGACGTTCTCGCCGCCGCGGATGACCATGTCCTTGATGCGCCCGGTGATCTCGACGTAGCCGTCCTCGTGCATGACGCCGATGTCGCCGGTGTGCATCCAGCCGTCCTCGATGGCCTCGGCGGTCTTGTCGGGCTGCTCCCAGTAGCCGAGCATCACCGAGTAGCCCCTGGTCAGGAACTCCCCGGCCGTGCCGCGCGGAACCGTCTCTCCCGTCAGGGGATCCACGATCTTGATCTCGAGGTGCGGTCCGACCCGGCCGACGGTGCCGACCTTCTGGTCGAAGCTGTCGTCGGTGCGGTTCTGCGTCGACACCGGTGACGTCTCGGTCATGCCGTAGCAGATCGTCATCTCCTCGATGCCGGACGCGATGAGCTTCTTCATCAGCTCTGCGGGACACGGGGACCCGGCCATGATGCCGGTCCGCACCGTCGACAGGTCATAGTCGGCGAAGTCCGGCAGGTTCCACTCGGCGATGAACATGGTCGGCACCCCGTAGAGCGAGGTGACCTTCTCGTCCTGCGTGGCGCGCAGGGTCGCGGCCGGATCGAATCCGGGCGCCGGGATGACCATGCAGGCGCCGTGCGTGGTGCACGCGAGGTTGCCCATGACCATGCCGAAGCAGTGGTAGAAGGGCACGGGGATGCAGACCCGGTCGGCCTCGGTGTAGTCGCAGAGCTCACCGACGAAGTAGCCGTTGTTGAGGATGTTGCGGTGGCTGAGCGTCGCCCCCTTGGGGAACCCCGTGGTGCCCGACGTGTACTGGATGTTGATCGGGTCAGTGTTCTTCAGCCGCGCTTGTATGCCGGCCAGCTCGCTCGCGCTGACGCGCTCCGCCTGGTCCAGGGTGGCCTGCCACCCCTCGGTGCCGAAGTAGATCCACTGCTCCAGGGCCGGGCACTCGGACCGGACCTCCTCGACCATCTCGGCGTAGCTGCTCGACCTGAACTGCTCGACGGCGAAGAGGAAGCGGATGCCGGCCTGGTTCAGGACGTACTGCAGCTCGTGCGACCGGTAGCTGGGGTTGATGTTGACGAGGATGGCGCCGATCTTGGCGGTCGCGTACTGCACGAGCGTCCACTCCGAGCAGTTCGGCGCCCAGATCCCGACCCGGTCACCCGTCTCGACCCCGATGGCCAGCAGAGCGCGAGCGAGCCGGTCGACGTCGGCCTGCAGCTCGGCATACGTCCACCGCTTGCCCTGGGCGACGTCGACGAGGGCCTCGCGCTCGCCGAACCGTAGGGCCGTGGCGTCGAAGTTGTCGCCGATGGTCGTCTCGAGCAGTGGGGTGTCGGTCTCGCCGCGGGTGTGCGAGAAGGTCGGGTCGGGGGTGACGGATGGTGCGGCGGTCATCGGTGGCCTCCGGGCGTGGGGCGGTGGACGGTCTCATCCACACCCAACTCCGACGGACCAGCGCGCACAAGCCGCCCGACCGGAAGTGGAGCGAACTCACACCACGGCGCCGGACGTCGCCGGGTCAGACCGGCCCTTCGGTCGCGGTCAGCGGAGGCACATGGACGCCGCGGTGGATCTCGTAGGAGCGCGCGTCGCCCGGCGAGTCGGGGTCGTCGCGGATCGGCCGGTCCGCCATGAACTGTCGAATGACGTTCGCGAGCTCAGCCGGATGGCTGAAGTTGATGGCGTGCGCCGCGCCGTGGATCACCACGAGCAGCACGTGGTTGTCGGTCCGTCCCGCGATCTGCTGGATCCGGGGCGGCGCGGGCATCAGGGGGTCGGCGCTGCCGACCACGACGAGGGTGGGGATTGCCAACGCCAGCAGGCGGTCGAGCGCCGGGTAGCGCGTGAGCGCCCGGAACATCCGCATCGTGCTGGGCACACCGAACCGGAGGTAGTCGGGGACCGCCACCGGCAGGAGCTGCACGGGTTCCCGTATGCCGTCACGAGCCAGCTGCCGGACGGCCCGGTGCAGCGGTTGGTTGTGGAGACCCCCGGCCGGCGCGACGAGCACGGCGCGCTCGAGGCGTTCGGGGTAGAGGTGTGCGAACTCGCAGATCACCGCGCATCCCATGGAGTTGCCGACCAGGGTCACCTTCGGCACGGATCGGTCGTCGAGGAAGGCTGCGGCGGCGTGGGCGAGCTCGGTCACTCCAAGGGGCTCGCGCGACCTCCCGCTGCGGCCGAAGCCGGGCAGGTCGGGGACGAGGGTGTGGAACTCCCCCGCCAGGCGCTCGGCCGTGGGAAGCAGGTAGCGGCCCGACAAACCGAAGCCGTGCAGGTGCATCATCGGCGCCGCACCGGCAGGACCGGTGGACTCCCGGTAGAAGACCCGGACGTCCCCGACCGTCGTCCAGCGTTCGGTCAGCGCGCTCATGACGTCAGCCCTGTCCTGGCTCGCGCGGCCGTCGGCCCGGGGCGGGCGGCGGCGGCGTCGTCCGCGCCCTCGCCGGTCACGTCGTCGTCCTCGTCGTCATGCCCTCATCGTGCCGACGGCCAAACGTCGCAGCCTCACCCCCGCAGGATGAACGGCACCGTCGGACAGGACCCTCGAGCAGGCCGGACAGCACGACACCCCGACCGGGAACCGATCGGGGTGTGGTGTTCTGTCTCAACACAGAGTGCACCCGTAGGGATTCGAACCCCAAACCTTCTGATCCGTAGTCAGATGCTCTATCCGTTGAGCTACGGGTGCGTCGTTCCGCCACTGGGAGGAACGAAAAGTTACCTTAGCGCCTCGGGTCCGCATCCACGAAATCGTCACCCGCGAGCCGTCGGCACCGGCGTCCGGATGGTCGCACCCGGCATACGCCCTCGGGGGGTGACCGAGGTGTCCGCTCGCCGCATGGACCTACGGATGAGTACTGAAATTACTGCAAGAAACCGACAGGCCATCGTCGTATTTCTTGCGGTCCCCAGGCGGTGTGAGCCGTCTCACCGCTCTCCCCCCTGCTTGCGGCCAAAGGCGCTCGCGGTGACGCGTACCTTGAAGTCATCACGTCATCTGTTCAGCATGTGGACACCTGCAGCCCGATCCGGGCCCGCCCAGGATCCACGTGGGGAGCAGCTTCACACCGGCACGACGTGGTGCCGGGCGGCACCGCGCGCGAAGGGATGGGCCCCGAGTTGACCACGACCCACGAGAAACAGACACACACGACGCACGCGGGACTGGCCGCATGGGTCGAGCAGGTCGCCGAGCTGACGCAGCCGCGCGACATCCGCTGGATCACCGGCTCCCCCGAAGAGTGGACCGAGCTGACCGACCAGCTCGTCGAGGCCGGCACGTTCGTGCGGCTCGACGAGAGCAGGAAGCCGAACTCCTTCTACTGCGCGAGCGACCCGACCGACGTCGCACGCGTCGAGGACCGGACCTACATCTGCTCCGTCGACGAGAAGGACGCCGGGCCCACCAACAACTGGATGGCGCCGGACGAGATGAAGGCTCGGATGACCGAGCTCTACCGGGGCAGCATGCACGGCCGCACGATGTTCGTCATCCCGTTCGTCATGGGCCACCTCGACGCCACGGTCCCGATGTTCGGTGTCGAGATCACCGACTCGGCCTACGTCGTGGTCTCGATGCTCGTCATGGCCCGCTGCGGCGACTCGGTGCTGCACAAGATCGAGGAGACGGACGCGAGGTACGTCCCCGCCCTCCACTCGGTCGGCGCCCCGCTCGCCGAGGGCCAGGCCGACGTCGCGTGGCCGTGCTCCGACACGAAGTACATCGTCCACTTCCCCGAGGAGCGCACCATCTGGAGCTACGGCTCCGGCTACGGCGGCAACGCCCTCCTCGGCAAGAAGTGCTACGCGCTGCGCATCGCCTCGGCGGTCGCCCGTGACGAGGGCTGGATGGCCGAGCACATGCTCATCCTCAAGCTCACCTCGCCGAAGGGGTCCGTCCACTATGTCGCGGCCGCGTTCCCCTCGGCCTGTGGCAAGACGAACCTCGCGATGATCACACCCACCGTGCCCGGCTGGAAGGCCGAGATGGTCGGCGACGACATCGCCTGGATGCGCTTCGGTGAGGACGGCCGGCTCTACGCCGTCAACCCGGAGTTCGGTCTCTTCGGCGTCGCCCCCGGCACCGGCGAGTCGACCAACCCGAACGCGATGGCCACCATCGAGAAGGGCAACTCGGTCTTCACCAACGTGGCCCTGACCGACGACGGCGACGTCTGGTGGGAGGGCATGACGGACGAGCCGCCGGCCCACCTCACCGACTGGCTCGGCAACGAGTGGACGCCGGCCGACGGCGAGGCGGGCACCAAGGCGGCCCACCCGAACAGCCGCTTCTGCACGCCCGCCAAGCAGTGCCCGATGATCGCCCCGGAGTACGACAACCCCAACGGCGTGCCGATCGACGCGATCCTCTTCGGCGGCCGCCGCAAGACGACCGTGCCCCTCGTCTACGAGTCGCGCGACTGGCAGCACGGCACCTTCATCGGCGCGACGCTCTCCTCGGAGACCACCGCAGCCGCGACCGGCGCCGTCGGCGTCGTCCGCCGCGACCCGATGGCGATGCTGCCCTTCATCGGCTACCACGCCGGCGACTACATGAACCACTGGCTCGAGATCGGCAAGAGCGCGGACGCCTCCAAGCTCCCCCGCATCTTCGGCGTCAACTGGTTCCGTCGCGACGAGGAGGACGGTTCCTTCCTGTGGCCCGGGTTCGGCGAGAACAGCCGCGTCCTCAAGTGGGTCATCGAGCGCCTCGACGGCGACGCCGATGCCGTGGAGACCCCGATCGGGTTCGTGCCGACCGAGGGCTCCCTCGACATCGACGGGCTCGACATGACGCCCGAGCAGGTCGCCAAGGCCGTCAAGGTCGACGCGGCCGACTGGGAGAAGGAGCTGCCCCTCATCCAGGAGTGGTTCGACAAGTTCGGCGACCAGCTCCCCGCGGAGCTGTGGGCCGAGCTCGACGGTCTCAAGGCCCGCCTCAGCGGTCAGTGAGGTCCGGTCCGCCCCTGCTGGCCGGCGGGCGGCGGACGACGTGATGCAGGGCCCGGCACCTCACGGTGCCGGGCCCTCCGTCATACGCCCACTGTCGCTCAGCGGGGTCCGTGGGGTACATGTGGGCCATGAGCGACGCACACTCCTACCGGCGCGAGGAGTCGGAGGCCGAGCGGCTTGACCGCAACTTCGGCSAGCAGCTGCAGGAGGTGCGCATCGCCCAGGCGGGCGTGCAGATCCTCTTCGCCTTCTTGCTGACCATCCCCTTCCAGCAGCGCTTCTCGGCGCTCACCGGCCCGCAGCGCGGCATCTACGTCGTCACGCTGGTGTCCATCGCGATCAGCACGCTCGTGTTCATGACGCCCGTCGCGATGCACCGGATGCTCTTCCGTGAAGGGCTCAAGGACTTCGTCGTCCGGCACACCGACACCCTCATCGGGACCGGGCTCTTCTTCCTCGGTGTCGGCATCATCGGCGGGGTGGTGCTGGTGCTCGACGTCCTGCTCTCGCACACGACCGCCTTCTGGATCGGCGGGTCGCTCGCGCTGCTCGCGTTCGCCCTCTGGGTGGTGCTCCCGTTGACGCAGCGCCGCCGGCGCAGCCGTGAGGACGCCGACGGCTCCTCCGCCGGCTGACCCGTCCGGAGAGACGGAAGGACCCCCGACGCACAGCGGGTCGGGGGTCCTTCTTCGTCGGCGGAGGCGGCGGGATTTGAACCCGCGAGAGGTTTTATCCTCAACCCGCTTAGCAGGCGGGCGCACTAGGCCACTATGCGACGCCTCCGTGCCCGCGACGACGTCGCCGAAGCGGCGGCGGATGGACGGGCGAGCACAGGCTACCGGCACCGACGCGCCCGACCCAAACCGGGGTCCTGTGAATGGCGTGCCTTACCCAGCAGGATGCAGTGCATATCAGGTTGGCGAGGCACAATGTGCAGGCGACTCGTGCGGACGGGTCGGCGAGAAAGGACTCCATGACCCAACCGAACACGCGAGGTCCGGCTGCGCCCCCGACCCGCGAGGCACTTCGACCTGAGCTGAGGTCGGGTTTCCGTCGCGCCCTGGGCCTCACCGCTCTCGGCACGGTCGTGCCCGGCGCCGGCCTGACCCAGACCCGGAGTCGCAAGATCGGCTGGGCGATACTCGTCGTCGCCATCCTCGTCCTCAGTGCCGGCGCCTACTACGCGATGCGCAACGGCCTGACGAATGCTGCGCTGTCGGTCGTCGCACGACCCGCAGTGCTGCAGGCCATCACCATCACCTTCGTCGTGGTCGGCATCCTCTGGTGCGGGTCCATCATCCTCACCGCGGTCCAGTCGCGGCCGACTCGTCTGGACAAGGGACGGACGCGCGCCCTTGCCGCGTTCACCACGCTCATGGTCTTCCTCGTCGCGGCGTCGTCCTTCAAGTTCGCCGAGTACGCCAGCATCACGCGGACGACGGTGGCACAGGTCTTCGGCAGCACGCCCGTCAAGCCCGGCGTCGGGGCGCAGGTGGCAGAGGGCGACGACCCCTGGGCCGACCAGGCACGGGTGAACATCCTGCTGCTCGGCTCCGATGCGGGCGTGGGCCGAACGGGGACACGCACCGACTCGATGATCGTCGCGAGCATCGACTCGAAGAGCGGCCGTACCGCGCTCATCTCGCTGCCTCGCAACCTGCAGCGGGTGCCGCTGCCGAAGTCCAGCCCGTTGCGCGGCCTCTACCCGAGCGGCACGTACGGGCTGCCGGTGTGCTTCAGGGAGCAGAAGGACCCGAACGACCAATGCATGCTCAACGCCGTATGGACGGAGGTCGACCAGTACCGGCAGGACCACCCGGGCACGTACACAGGTGCGGTTCCCGGCCGCGACGAGACGCGTAACGTCATCTCCGAAGCGCTCGGGCTCAAGATCGACCACACCGTCGTCGTTGACCTGAAGGGGTTCTCGCAGCTCATCGACGCCATGGGCGGCGTCACGATCAACGTCAAGCTGAGTGGCTTCGGGACCAAGCTGCCGATCGGCGGCCACAGCGACGGCAACGGGGGCGTCGTCGGCGAGAGCGGGTACTTCGATCCCGGTCGCCGGCACCTGAGTGGCAACCTGGCGCTCTGGTACGCCCGCACCCGGGCCGCCGACAGCGACACGTACCGCCAGGCGCGCCAACGCTGCGTCGTGCAGGCCGTCGTCAAGCAGGTCGACCCTGCGCAGATGGTCGCCAAATACCCGGAGCTCGCCCGCATCGCTCGCGACAACATCTACACCGACATCCCGGCACAGAACCTTCCCGCGTTCGTCGACCTCATCGAGCGGGTTCAGAAGAGCGGCAAGATCAACAGCCTCGCACTGACTCAGATCCCGGGCTTCGACTCGGTCAGGCCCAACTACGACCAGATCCACGCCTTCATCCAGAAGGGCATCGCGGAACCGAAGGCGGACAGCCCGTCGACATCGACCGCGACGAAGGCGCCGACGAGCACCCCGTCGCCGACGAGCACCCCGTCACCGACGACAACGCCGTACGACGAGTGCTGACGATCGATGGGCTGACCTGAGGTCAGCCGTCTGGTCACAACAAAGCCCCCGGCCGATGGCCGGGGGCTTTGTCACAAACGACGTCTGGGTGTCGCTCGTTGCTGTTGATCCCTATCGATCAGAGCGGGCGAACTGCGTCGGCCTGCGGGCCCTTGGGACCCTGCGTGACCTCGAACTCGACTCGCTGTGCCTCTTCCAGCGAACGGTAGCCGTTCGACTGGATGGCCGAGTAGTGGACGAAAACGTCGGGGCCGCCGCCGTCCTGGGCGATGAAGCCGAAGCCCTTTTCAGCGTTGAACCACTTGACGGTGCCCTGTGCCATACGGGTAACTCTTCCTTCTTTAGCGTGTGGGACAACGCACCTCGCGCATCCCAAGCTGCCGCTTCGACCCCACTCGGCGGGCGAACCCACCGATGCCGAAAAGAAATCCCGTCATCGTTGCGGATGACGGGCCCTGCTCGACGACGAGGAACTGCAACTGCAACCGCGACGAACCTAGCAGAATACCGGCCCGTCGGCCCGTCAGATGACAGCATCTTCTGGGCGTTCAGGAGCCGTTCTCCCCGGCGTCACGCCGGGTGCCTCGCAACGCCAGTCGGGGTCGTCTGTCCCCACGGATCGTCGCGACCATGTCGACCACCCGACGGGTCGCCCGCACGTCGTGCGCGCGGAAGACCGTGGCTCCCAACCAGGCCGCGACAGCGGTGGCCGCGAGCGACCCCTCGAGGCGTTCCTCGGCGGGCAGGTCGAGCGCCTCTCCGACGAAGTCCTTGCGCGACATCGCCTGCAGCACAGGCAATTTCAGCGCCACGACGTCAGCCGTGTGGCGCAGCACCTCGAGGGAGTGCGCCGTGGTCTTGCCGAAGTCGAGCGTCGGGTCCACGAGGATCCGTTCCCGAGGTATGCCGGCCTGCTCCGCCGCGTGGGCGCCGTGCGCCAGGGTGCGCACCACGTCCCGCACGACGTCGAGAGGGTCGTCGCCGTAGGTGACGTCCACGGGGTCGGTGCGCGGCGGCAGTCCGCCGGTATGTGAGACGACGTAGCCGGCGCCGAGGTCGGCCGCGACGTGGACGAGGTCGGGGTCGTGCCCGGCCCACGTGTCGTTCACGAGGTCCACGACGCCGTCGGCCTCCCGGGCGACCTCCGAACGCCAGGTGTCGAGGCTCAGGAGGACGTCCGGGTGCTCCGAACGAGCCCACTGGAGGAAGGGGACGACGCGGCGGATCTCCTCGTAGGCATCGACGACCTCACCCTCCTGGCCGGCCCTGACACCGCCCACGTCGATGAGGTCTGCGCCGAGCTCCACCGCGTCGACGAGGGCCGCCTTGGCCGACTCGAGGTCAGCGTGCCGGTTGCCACTGAAGAAGGAGTCACGGGTTCGGTTGACGATCGCCATGACCGCCGGCGTCGCGGAGTCGAAACGCTTGCCGCGCAAGACGAGCGGGCTGGCGGACGGCAGCGCGAGCGGAGCCAGCCCACTGAGGATGTCGGCGGTTTCGGGCGTGGGTTCCGAGCCGGGCTGTCTGGTCACACTGTCCTATCTCACGGCGTCGCCCAAAGGTCAACGACGGTACGGAGCATGGATGCGGAACTGTTACGATTGCGGTGCAGACAACCCCTTTGTCCCCTGCGTGATCCGGAGCTCGGGTGGGGGTGTCTGCCGGTCCTGGCCGTCCCGCAATGACAGTCGACCACCGAGCCCTTCACCCATGCACGAACAGGGCTCAACCACAAGGAAACTGAATACAGAGATGTCGTACATCGTGTCGTTGTTCGCGGCCATGAACCGTCCGTCCACGTCAGTGCGGGTCGGTCAGTACAACTCCAGCACGACGTTCGAGGAGCGGCTCGGCCTGCTCTGACAGCGCGTGCACGCTGGACTCCTCGCGAGACCAGCGCATGAGAACGAAAGGGACTCCGGATCTCCGGAGCCCCTTTTTTCATGCCCGCGCCCGACGGCGCACGTGGCGGAGGGCGTGGGATTCGAACCCACGATGGGCTATGAACCCATAGCGGTTTTCAAGACCGCCGCACTCGGCCACTATGCGAGCCCTCCAGTGTCCGGGGAGTCTATCCGGGCCGGCCGCGGCCAGAAACCGCACACCCCGCGGACGGGCACCCACAGCACACCGCGCGGCGGCGGCTCAGATGTAGATGGCGGGGTCGAGCCACTGGTTGGTGGCGTCGCGCTTCGGGAAGCGGACCACTGCCGGTATGCCGGTCGCCACCGCACCTGCCGGCACGTCCTTGACGACGACGGAGTTCGCCCCGATCTGGACGTCGTCGCCGATCCGGATCGCCCCGAGCACGCGCGCGCCGGCACCGATGGTGACGCGGTTGCCGACCGTGGGGTGGCGCTTGACGTGCTGCAGCGACCGGCCTCCGAGCGTGACGCCGTGGTAGAGCATGACGTCGTCGCCCACCTCGGCGGTCTCGCCGATGACGACGCCCATGCCGTGGTCGATGAAGAACCTTCGTCCGATCCGGGCTCCGGGATGGATCTCGACGCCAGTGACGGAGCGCGCAACCGTGGCGAGCACTCGCGCCGGCAGCCGGCCCCCCGGCTGCTTCCACAGCTCGTGCAGGCCCCGGTGCGCCCAGACGGCGTGCAGGCCCGGCGACGTCAGCACCAGCTCGAGCCGGGAGTTCGCGGCCGGGTCACGCGCGATGGCACGGTCGACATCCTCGAGCGCCCGGTCTGCCAGCTTGCGCACGAGACCGAACGGGCCGGCATACGAACGCTCGTCGGAGGCGACCGGCTCGTCCCCGGCGTCACCGCGCACGAGCGTCAGCGGCTTCTCGGCCGGCCTCGGCCCGTGGTCGATCTGTGGTGCGGTGCTCATGCGCGAACTCCTCGGGGTGCTGGTGTGCAACGACGGTCAGTCGACGAGACCCTCGAAGAGGATGGTGGACAGGTAGCGCTCGCCGAACGAGGGGATGATGACGACGATCGTCTTGCCCCGGTTCTCCTCGCGCTGCGCGACCTGGACGGCGGCCGCGATGGCGGCGCCGGAGCTGATGCCGACGAGCAGACCCTCCTCGGTCGCGGCGCGCCGGGCCCACTTCACCGACGTCTCGGCGTTGATGTCGATGACCTCGTCGTAGATCTCGGTGTCGAGGATCTCCGGCACGAAGTTGGCGCCGATGCCCTGGATCTTGTGAGGGCCGGGCTGGCCGCCGTTGAGGATCGCGGACTCCTCCGGCTCGACGGCGATGATCTGCACGCCGGGCTTGCGGGCCTTGAGCACCTGGCCGATGCCGGTGATGGTGCCGCCCGTGCCGATGCCGGCGACGACGATGTCGACCTCGCCGTCGGTGTCCTTCCAGATCTCCTCCGCCGTGGTCTTGCGGTGGATCTCGGGGTTGGCCTCGTTGGCGAACTGGCGCGCGAGCACCCCACCACGCTCGGCGGCGATCTCGTCGGCCTTGGCGACCGCGCCCTTCATGCCGGTGGACGGGTCGGTCAGGACGAGCTCGGCGCCGAAGGCACGCAGCAGCGCGCGGCGCTCCTTGCTCATCGACTCCGGCATCGTCAGCACGACCGTGTAGCCGCGGGCTGCGCCGACCATGGCGAGCGCGATGCCGGTGTTGCCGGACGTCGCCTCGACGATCGTGCCGCCGGGCTTGAGCTCGCCGCTCGCCTCGGCCGCGTCGATGATCGCGACCCCGATGCGGTCCTTGACGGAGTTGGCGGGGTTGTAGAACTCGAGCTTGGCGGCAACGGTCGCCTGCGCTCCATCCGTGACCTTGTTGAGGCGCACGAGCGGCGTGTTGCCGATCAGCTTGGTCACGTCGTCGTAGATCGGCATTGCAGTGGACCTTTCGGCTGAGTGCGGCGGGACGGTCTGGCGACCCGGGTCGTCATCGACAACCGGGCTCTCCTTATACATATTCCAACACCTCGTTATCTGATGCCAGTGGCGCCCATGATCCGGGCGTATGCCGTCCCGCGGGCCCCCGCCGTGCGCGCCCATCACCGGGACGAGGGGGACGAGCGTCACGGCGCGACGGCCGTCACATTCACTAAGCGCTTGCTAACTCGTCAGTAGACTCCCCGGCATGAGTGCGCTCCAGATCGTCGCCGTCGTCCTCTGCCTCGGCGTGACCGCCGTGGCCGTCGCCCTGCTCGTCAAGACGGTCAACCACTTCCTCGCCACCTTCCGGCTCGGGCAGCCCGAGGACCGCGGTGACGACAAGGGAGCCCGCACCCGGACCCTGCTGCGCGAGTTCCTCGGCCACACGCGCATGTCGCGCCTGCCGGTCGTGGCGGTCGCGCACTGGTTCACGATGGTCAGCTTCGGCATCCTCTTCTTCACCCTCCTGGGCGCCTTCGGGCAGCTCTTCGCGCCGGACTTCGTCCTGCCGGTCATCGGCCACTTCTTCCTCTACGAGTGGGTCACCGACTTCTTCGCCTCCGCGGGGTTCATCTCGATCGTCGTGCTGATGGCGATCCGGCAGAAGAACCACCCGCGCTCGGCCGCGGGCGAGGACGGCCGCCGCAGCCGGTTCTTCGGATCCACCTGGTGGCAGGCGTACTACGTCGAGCTGACGATCCTCGGCGTCACCCTCTGCATCGGCCTGCTCCGTGCCCTMGAGTGGACCCTGGCCCGCAAGACCGGCACGGGCATGGACAACGCCCTGYACTTCCCGCTCACCGGCTGGATCGGCAACTTCTTCACCGGCCTGTCGATCGGCGCCATCGAGAACCTCATCGTCGTCATCGCCGCGATCAAGATCCTCATCAGCTTCGCGTGGATGATCACCATCGCCCTGCAACCGACGATGGGCGTCGCCTGGCACCGCTTCCTCGCCTTCTTCAACATCTTCTTCAAGCGCCACGCCGACGGCCGCACGAGCCTCGGCGAGCTCCAGCCGATCCGGGTGGGCGGCGAGGTCCTCGACTTCGAGAACGTCGACGAGCTCGACGAGGACGCGGCGCTCGGCGTCGGCAAGGTCGAGGACTTCACGTGGAAGGGCCTGCTCGACTTCACGACGTGCACCGAGTGCGGTCGCTGCCAGAGCCAGTGCCCGGCCTGGAACACCGACAAGCCGCTCAGCCCCAAGCTCCTCGTCATGACGCTGCGCGACCACGCGCACGCCAAGTCGCCGTGGCTGCTCGCCTCGGAGGAGGTCCGGGCCGGCGGAATCGACGCGGCCGAGGGCTTCAACGACGCCACCAGGGGCGCCGTCGCCACGGAGCAGCTCGTCGGCGAGACCGGCTACGACATCCGTCATCCGCTGACGGCCTACAACCCGCACGGTCCCGACGCCGTCATCGACGAGGACGTCCTCTGGTCGTGCACGACGTGTGGCGCGTGCGTCGAGCAGTGCCCCGTCGACATCGAGCACGTCGACGCCATCGTCGACCTGCGCCGCTACAAGAACCTCATCGAGGCGGCCTTCCCCGCCGAGCTGGGCGGCCTCTTCAAGAACCTCGAGAAGAACTCCAACCCGTGGGGCCTCGCGCCGCGGCTGCGGATGGACTGGGCCAAGGACCTCCCGTTCGAGGTCAAGCAGGTCGGCCAGGACGTCGAGGACCTGAACGAGGTCGACTACCTCTTCTGGGTCGGCTGCGCCGGTGCCTACGAGGACCGCGCCAAGAAGACGACCCGCGCCGTCGCGGAGCTGCTCGACACCGCGGGCGTCAGCTTCGCCGTGCTGGGTGACGGCGAGGCCTGCACCGGTGACTCCGCCCGCCGCGCCGGCAACGAGTTCCTCTTCCAGATGCTCGCGCAACAGAACGTCGAGACCCTCAACGAGGTCGGTGCGACGAAGATCGTCGTCACCTGCGCCCACTGCTTCAACACGATCAAGAACGAGTACCCGCAGCTCGGTGGGCAGTACGAGGTGCTGCACCACACCCAGCTGCTGAACCGGCTCGTCCGCGAGAAGCGCCTGACGCCCGTCGCCCGCCCGGGTGAGGCGTCGTCGGCGGGCACGCTCACCGGGGCCGCCTCGACCGGCGCCAAGGTGACCTACCACGACCCGTGCTACCTCGGTCGGCACAACCAGGTCTACGCACCGCCCCGCGAGCTGCTCCAGATCCTGCCCGGCGTCGAGTACGCCGAGATGGAGCGCTCCAAGGAGAAGTCCTTCTGCTGCGGCGCCGGCGGCGCCCGCATGTGGATGGAGGAGAAGCTCGGCACCCGGATCAACAACAACCGCACCGAGGAGGCCCTCGCCACCGGCGCCGAGCGCATCGCCGTCGGCTGCCCCTTCTGCAAGGTCATGCTCTCCGACKGGCTCAACGCCGCCATCCAGGACGGCAAGGCCACCGACGCCGTCGAGGTCGTCGACGTCGCGCAGATGCTCCTCGCGGCCGTCCGCCGCGGCAACGAGGGCGGCGAGCCGATCGAGGCCGAGACGCCCACGCCCCAGCCCGACCCGGAGCCCGCACCCACCGCCTGACCAGACCGCCCGACCCGGCGAGACGGCATACGACACGAGGACACGAGGACACGAGGACACGAGGAGGACCCTCCCGGGCGCGGGAGGGTCCTCCTGTCCGTGCGGGCGCGAAGCGGCTGCGAGGCTCAGAGGATGCCGCGCGCCTGGAACGCTCGCGTCACGGCCCGGGAGGCGGAGGTGCCGTAGAGCCGTTGCGCAGCAGCGACGGTGGCCGTGGCCGCGTCGCGGAACGAGGTGTCCTGCGCGAAGGCGAACTGCGCCTCGACGATGAGGGTGCTCGCCCTGGTGTCGCCGAGCGCACCACGGATGTCCCACAGCGCCCGCGACCAGATCTCGCCGTCGGCGTGGACCTCGCCGATGACGTCCTCCGGGTAGTGCTTGGTGCCGTCGAGACGGCGGAGGCAGTGCGGCACGGTGCTCGTGTAGGAGACGGAGTCCCAGTCGGCGACGCAGGCCTCGGGCGTCTTCGTCGGGGTGCCGGCGGCCCAGCTCGTCACGACGACGGCGAGGTAGTCACCGAAGGCCTCGCCGATGGCGCCGGACTCGAGGTTGGTGCCGAAGCCGGGCACCTGCCCGTCCTGCACCGAGTGGCCGTACTCGTGGACGATGACCTCGGCGTCCTCGCCGTCGTCGACGCCACCCTTGCCGAGCGTGATGTTGGCCTTGTCGTCGCGGAAGAACGAGTTGTCGCCGCCGTACTGGTCGATGCGCACCTCGATCTGCCGCTGGTTGACCGGCCGCAAGGTCGAGCCGAAGCCCAGGTGCTGCAGGTAGGTCTGGGCGGTCGTCACCCAGTGGTAGCCCATGACCTGCTCGAACTGGTCGGCGTCGCGGTGATAGGCCGGGAACGCGCCCGCCACGCTGACCGCGGCCTTGCCGGTCGAGCTCTTGACGCGCACGTAGGCACCGGTGAGCGTGCCGGAACCGTCGAGGTCGGTGAGCGTCACCCGGTGGTATGCCGCCGCGAGCGCCGGGTAGTCGACGTCCTTCTGGTCGGTGAGCGTCTCGTTGCCGAGGTCCTGGACCGGGTTCGTCAGGAACACGGTGCCCGTTGCCGTGTGGTCGAAGGGCGATGGTGCGCCCTGAGCCGGCAGGGTGACGCCGGCAATGGCGAGCGACGCGACCGCGGCGACGCCCCACGTGTGGATTCTGCGTGACATGGACACACTCTTGCGCGGGCGCGCGGGTCGCACCAGACTTTCTGGCCGCTGGCCTAGCCTTCCCCTGTGACCCCCAGCGCCCTGCCGACCCACGTCCTCGCAGACCTCGCACCCACCGGTGTCCTACGCGCGTCCATCAACCTTGGCAACCCCGTTCTCGCGCAAGGCACTCCGGAGGAGCCCCGGGGCGTCACGGTCGACATCGCGCGCGCCGTCGGCGAGCGCCTCAGCGTGCCCGTTGAGCTGCTCTGCTTCGGCGCGGCCCGCCGGTCCTACGAAGCGATGGCGACCGGTGCGGCCGACATCTGCTTCCTCGCCATCGACCCGGCGCGCGAGGCGGAGGTCGCGTTCACCGAGCCCTACGTGCTCATCGAGGGCGTCTATGTCGTGCCCGACGACTCGCCTCTGCGCAGCGTCGCCGACGTCGACGTCGACGTCGAGGGCGTGCGGATCGGCGTCAAGACGGGGTCGGCCTACGACCTTCACCTCTCCCGCACCCTCGTGCACGCCGAGCTCGTCCGCGGCGACGAGGGTGTCGACGTCTTTCTCGCCGAGGCCCTCGAGGCGGGGGCCGGGATCCGCGAGCCCGTGGCCGCCTTCGCCGAGTCTCACGGGGGCCTCCGGGTCGTCGACGGCGCCTTCATGCAGATCCGGCAGGCTGTCGGCACGACCCGCGCCCGGTTGCCCGAGACGGTCGCCTTCCTGCGCGACCTCGTCGAGGAGCTCAAGGCGAGCGGCTTCGTCGCCGACGCCCTGGAGCGGTCCGGACAGCGACGTGAGGTGGCAGCGCCACCGGCCTGACGGCATACGCAGGCGTGGAGGTGGAACCGCACGCCCCCGGGCGCCTCGACTAAGAGGCCACTCCCCCGGCCCATCACGACGTCGACGGTGAGATGGCCCTCCTGACGGCCGATGTCGAGGCAGGACAGGATCTTCTCGAGCTGGTCGTTGCTCGCCTGGGCACCCGTCGTCGTCTCGGTGTCGAGCGGGTTGCCCTGCTTGATCTTCTCGACGCGGTCCACGGCGTCCGGCACGAAGTCGGAGTGGATCGAGCTCTGCCCCAGCGCAGCGACGGGCACGTGCAGACCTCGCCCTGGGTGAGGGCAAACATCGTGAAGCCGTGCCGGGTTGGACAGAAGGGGTGGCGAAGCGGCGGATTGAGGCGCACCATGAAGGAATCCGCGCAGGATCTCGAGGGAAAGTCCGAGGAGCGACGATGTCACGACGAGCCCCCTTCGTGCCCGACGGCGTGCCGGTGCTGTCACGCGGCCGCCACCGCAGCCCTCGCAAGGGCGCCTGCTTCATGGAGATGGCCTCGTTCCTCGCCGGTGAACGCTGGAGCGACCATCCGGAGTGCACCCACCCGGTGCTCGCCACGCTCGCTCGCTGCGTCAACGACATGCTCGACGAGACTCACCGGCAGCGTCTCGTGACGATGATCCCCGAGGTGGTGGGCCTCAATCCGCACGACCCCCGCGTCGCCACGGCGCTCGTCCTGACGACGGCGCGCGCGGCCCTGCCCATCTCCGCAGAGGAGCGTCAGAACGTCATGGCCCTGGYGATCCTCAACGCAGAGGGCGTCCTCGCCGAGCAGGACGGCAGCTCGGCCGGACGCCTGTCACAGGCGTCCCGGGCCGCCCTCGCGACCGCGCCGGCGGCGGAGCGCTGGGCACGCATCCATCTGGCACGCATGGGCTTCAATGCTGCGGCAGTGCGTCCGTCGAACGCGGCCAAGGTCGTCGCGCTGGCCGTCGACGGCATCGCGCGTGCCTGCGTCGACGACCCCGAGGAGCGACTCGTCAAACTCCTTCGCGACGGCATCGACGTCGTCGCGGCCTTCGCGCCTCTCGCTCCGGTTGTCGTCCCCTRGGGAACGCCCGACACGGCGCCGACCACCGCGCCCGTCAGCACGTCACCACCCAGCGCGCCCGCCGACCAGCAGCCACGGACGCTCGCCCGCTGACGAACGTACGACGGCACGACGATCTGGCCCCGGACGGCAGCGTCCGGGGCCGATCCGTGTCCTGCGACCCACGACCTCCGGCCTCGGTGAGGTCAGCGGGTCTCGCGGAAGTCGACGTGCTCGCGGGCGACAGGGTCGAACTTGCGCAGGACCATGCGGTCCGGGTTGCTGCGCCGGTTCTTCCGGGTCACGTAGCTGTAGCCGGTGCCGGCGGTCGAACGAAGGGTGACGACAGGGCGCAGGTCGGTGCGCTTGGCCATGAGTGCTCCTCGGGTCTCGATGTCACGACGATTCGCGACAGGAATGAGAACCGTTATCGACACTGTGTCATTCCCGACCAGCAGCAAGACTGCCCGTGAGCGGGGTGACGAAGGCCCCGCAGCCAACGCGGGGCCTTCGTGCTCCTGCCGGACGAGCCGCGTCGGATCAGGCGAGCCCGGCGCCCGCGACCCACGTCTTGGCGACCGCGCTCGCGTCCTTCTTGTCGACGACGACCTGCTTGACCATGTCGGCGAGCGACGTGGTGTCGAGCTTGGCCGAGACGGCGTTGAGGACCGACTTGAGGCTGTCGGCCTTCTCGGAACGGACGAGCGGCACGACGTTGTCGGAGCCGAAGAGACTCTTCGGGTCCTCGAGGACGACGAAGCCGTTGGCCGCGATGGACGGGTCGGTGCTGAAGATGTTGGCGGCCTTGACCTGGCCGTTCTTCAGCGCCTCGACCGTCGCCTGGCTCTGCAGCGGTCGGAACTCCTGGGGCGTGATGTTGTAGACCGACTTCAGGCCGACGAGACCCTGCTGACGGGTCTTGAACTCCGGCGGGGCGCCGATCGTGAGGTCGCCCTGGTGCGCGGCCAGGTCGGGGATCGCCTTGAGCGACCACTGGCCGGCCGTGTCCTTGGTGACGACGAGCGAGTTCTTGTCCTCGGCGGCGGACTTGTCCAGGACGGTGAGCCCCTGCGGCAGCTTCTTCTGCAGCTCGGAGTAGACCTCGTCCGGCTTGGTGACGCTGGCGCTCTTGTCGTAGAAGTTGAGCAGCGAACCGGTGTACTCGGGCAGCACGTCGACCTCGCCGCCGGTGATGGCCTTGAGATAGGTCTCACGGCTGCCGATGTTGAACTGCCGGGCGACCTTCATGCCCTTGGCCTCCAGGGCCTGGGCGTAGATCTCGCCGAGGAGTGCCGCCTCGGGGAAGTCGGCGGACCCCACCTTGACGGAGCCGGCCGCGGCGGTCGAGCCACCCGCGGTGGACCCGCCGGGGGCGGCGGACGAAGTGTCGAGCGGGTTACCGCCGCCACCGCAAGCGGCCAGCGGCACGACAGCGGCGAGCAGCAGGCCCGCGGCGAGGAAGCGCGTGCGTGTCATGTTCGGTCCCTTTCGGATGGGGTGCCCGTGGCGGCGGTCGCCTCCATGGGTCCGGAACTGCCGGTGCCGCCGGCGCCGACGACGGCGGCCTGCCGCGCGTCGCCGTCCGGACGGTCAGCGCCGCCAGAGGGTGGTTCGGTGTGGGGATGGGCGTTTCGAGTGCGTGAACGAGCAACACGCGGTCCCCTGCCGGAGATTCCCGGTGAGAC
>NZ_JBFULD010000021.1:0-22364 GCF_056400505.1 Terrabacter sp. P5_B1 | reverse complement strand
TGCCGAGAGCGCGCACGCCGCGGTTCGGGGCGGCACGGCGTGCGCGCGGCTTCGGGGTGGCTCGGGGGCGCATCACTGCTCGGCCGCCGCAGACCACATCAGGGTGAAAGCCTTGTTCTTGCAGACGTCCTGGTTGACGTTCGGCAGGTTTCGGAGGCGGATCGAAGCTGCGGAGACGCCCTCGGTGGGGAGCGTGACCGTGGCCCGCGGGGGAACCGGCACGACGAGGCCGGTGACGAACCCGGGCTGCCGGACCTCGAGGTTGGTCGCTGTGAGGCAGCCACTCGGAGTGCTGTCCGGGCTCATCGTCAGGGTGAGGCCGGACAGGCGGATCGGCACGCCGTTCGGGTTGCTGACCCGGACCGGGACCTCGCGCCAGAGCCCGGGTGCCAGGTCACTGACGTCACCTGCCAGCGCGAACCGCAGACCGTATGCCCGTGGCGCGTCCCGGTAGGAGAAGGAGTGTGCCGAGGTCGCCGACTCACGACTGGAGCCGTCGAGCGCCAGGACGGACAGCCGGTGGCGGACCGGGGCCTCGACCGTCGTGCCTGGCGCGACGCGCGTCATTCCGAGGAGCGCCAGCAGGAGGGCGACGACGACTCCGAGCAACCCCAGGCCAGCAGGCCTGGCAGTGATCGGCGTGTTCACGTGGTCCTCCGCGGTCCGAACGGTGTCGAGTGCTGCCCTGATGGCCTCGGTCAAGCCGAACGGGGTGGGCGCCGGGGTCCAGTCGGCTCCCACCCCGCCCGGGTCTCAGTTGGCGACGTAGTGGATCGTCACCGCGGCGCCCTTGCAGGCGTCCTGCTTCGTGTCGGTCTTGTTGTTGAACTGCATCTTGAAGGTGCCCGTCGTCGTCGCGGCAGGGGCGAGGTCGATGGAGTCCAGGGTGATGGCGACGGCGTTGTCGGAAGTGGTCGGAGCCGCACCGCCGCCGATGAGATAGTTCGACCCGTCGCAGCCGGCCTTGTCGGTCGTGACGTAGGCCTTGACTGAATTGACCGTGTAGTTCTCGGTGCCGGTGTTCTTGACCGTCGCGGTGACCGTCTGCTCGGAGTCTCCGGGGAACATGGCGCCGGTGGCGTTTCCCGTGACCACGAGAGCGCTTGTGGAACCGGCCTTCGTGGTGGCCGTTCCGGTGCCGCCACCGAGGCTCGTCCAGTAGGCGTAGGCGCCGCCGGCCGTCGCGAGTCCGATGACTCCAGCGGCGAGGAGGGCGACGGACCTCTTCTTCGTCGAGTTCCGGGCGTTCTTGGAGTTCGTCCTGTGAGTGCTCATGGAGTCGTCCATGACCTTTCCCTCGAGTGGCTTTACCGTTTCTTGGTGCGTGGCTGGGGAAATATTGGCACTCAAAGCGCCAAAAATGGTGCGCCTCGGGCAACATTGCGCATTCCTTGCGGATTGCAGGTGGTCCCACGGGAGTTCTTGCAGACGGCTACGGGACTCCTTGAGGGACAGCACGATCCGCGCGACCGCGACGCGGTCTGAGGGCGGCTTCTCGTACGCTGCTTCCCCGCCTGTTGTTACGGCTCCACGGTTATGGGCACGAAGGAAGCGTCATCGAGCGCCCGCACGAGCTACGGAGCAGTCACATGAGAGCAGTCACCTGGCAGGGAAAGCAGGACGTGCGCGTCGAGGACGTGCCCGACCCCCGAATCGAACAACCGACCGACGCGATCGTGCGTATGACAACCACCAACATCTGCGGCTCGGACCTGCACCTCTACGAGCCGTTGGCGGCCTTCATGACCCCGGGCGACATCATCGGTCACGAGCCGATGGGGATCGTCGAGGCGGTGGGCGGGGAGACCGGCGACCTGAAAGTGGGCGACCGGGTCGCGATCCCCTTCCAGATCTCCTGCGGGCACTGCTGGATGTGCTCGGCCGGGCTGTACACGCAGTGCGAGACCACCCAGGTCCGCGACCAGGGTACGGGCGCTGCGCTGTTCGGCTACACCAAGCTCTACGGTCAGGTGCCCGGCGCCCAGGCCGAGTACCTACGGGTGCCGCAGGCGCAGTTCACCCACATCAAGCTGCCCGAGGGTCCGCCGGACGACCGCTTCGCCTATCTGTCCGACATCCTCCCGACGGCCTGGCAGGCCGTGGAGTATGCCGCCGTGCCCGACGGAGGCACGCTGGTGGTCCTTGGCCTCGGTCCCGTCGGTGACTTCGCGTGCCGCATCGGGGCGTTCAAGGGCTACCGCGTCATCGGCGTCGACCTCGTGCCCGAGCGGCTGAAGCGCGTGGCCGACCGCGGAGTCGAGGTTCTCGACCTCACCGAGCACGGGGACGACCTCGGCGACGTGATCCGTGACCTGACCGGCGGCCGGGGGCCGGACGCGGTCGTCGATGCCGTCGGCATGGAGGCCCATGGCTCGCCGGCCACGAAGGCCGTGCAGAAGGCGGCGGGGCTCCTCCCCCGGTTCATCGCCGCGCCCATCCAGGAGGTGGCGGGGGTCGACCGCCTCGGCGCGCTCTACTCCGCGATCGACATCGTCCGTCGCGGTGGCACGATCTCGCTCAGCGGCGTCTACGGCGGGGCGGCAGACCCGATTCCGATGCTGACGCTCTTCGACAAGCAGATCCAGCTGCGCATGGGCCAGTGCAACGTCAAGAGATGGGTCGACGAGATCATGCCGCTCCTGGCGGACGACGATCCTCTGGGAGTGGACGACTTCGCCACGCACAGGCTCCCCCTGGAGCAGGCACCGGAGGCCTACAAGGCCTTCCAGGAGAAGAAGGACGGCCACATCAAGGTGCAGCTGAAGCCCCATGGCTGACAGATCAAAGGCTGGGCACAACTAGAGACCTCCGAGGGGCGGGCTGCCACCGTCGCCCCAGGTGCACGGCCTTGAAACCACAGGGCCGTGCACCAAAGGTCAGGGTTCGCGCCGTAGTCCCGATGTTCGTCAGCGCCGGCTGCGAGGTCATGCACGCGCGGGCCGAGCAGATCCGGCTGATTCTGGCCCGGAAGGAGGGCTCGACCGCCGCGCCCTCGTGATGGCGCTGCGCGAGTTCGCCGAGGCGTCAGGTGGCCTCGCCGCCCACCGACCTCTGGGCGCTGGGCTGGAGCGGTCAGGCCGATCCAGCAGTCACGCCTCGTCCGACGGTGGGTAGGCGTCTGCAGAGAGAAGCCTTGCAAGGTGAGCCGCGTTGGCGGCCAGCGTCTTCGTGGTGCTTGCGACCGTCTCCGGCGTCTCTGGCAGATCCGCGTAGTCGGTGCCGTGCATGGCCTCGCCGTTCCAGTAGGTGACGCCGCCTGCGGGGATGGTGAAGCCGACGTCGTTCAGGCTCTGGAAACAGACCGCGCTGATGTGATGGGCGCCGTCCTCGTTGCCGACGACGACGATGACGGCGACCTTGCCGTAGGTCAGCGGCCGGCCCTGCTCGTCCTTCTCGGAGAGCTCGGCGTCGAGGCGCTCGAGGACGCGCTGGCATACGCTGCTGTGCTGGCCCAACCACGTCGGGGTGGCCAGGACGAGGATGTCGCTCGCCATGACCTGCTCACGGATGCCTGGCCACTCGTCGCCCTCCCCCATGTCGAGCTCGACGCCGGGGCGGACATCATGGTCGACGACGCGAACCATCGCTCCCGTCACGCGGTGCTCGGCGAGAGCGTCGAGCACCTGCTGGGCGAGCAACTCGGTGCTCGACTCGGCGGGTGACGGGCTCAGCGTGCAGTTGAGGGCAACGGCGGTCAAAGTCATCGTGCAACCTCTCCTTCAGCGATTCGGATGGGGCGAGGTCGGAGATGCGTCAGTGGTCGCGCAGGGCAGAAATGAGCTGGGACTTGCTCATCGTCGATCGCCCTCTGACCCCGATGTCGCGGGGCCCGCTGCTGTTGCGTGGCATGACGTCTCCCTTCGAGTTCGGGCTGTCTTGTAGTGCATACCCAACGGACGCGCCACGCACCCCTGTCGCCGGCGTTCGTCGACGCCACCTTCCTCGTTCCATGCTGCAGGTTCATGAGGCGTCCAGATGGGTCGTGGGGCAACCGCGTTCACGCGAATTCCCTCAGGGCCCAGTGCTGCCGCCAGATTGACGGCGTGGGCGAGGGCAATCGCACGCCCGATGCCGGAGTCGCCACCGGTGACACCGCGGCGCGGTCCACGCCGACGACCACAAACGGCCCGTGCGAACGTCAGGGAATCTCGAGTGCCTCTCCGGCGTCGCCGGCGAGGGTGCCGGTCTCGACGACTTCGGTGGCGATCTCGCTTAGCTTGCGGTTGGTGTCCTGGCTCGCCTCCCGCAGCTTCGCGAACGCGTGACCCGGCGGGATGCGGAACCGCTCGACGAGGATGCCGACTGCCGTGCCGATCATTCGACTGTTCGTGAGGGCCGCCTCCAGGTTGTCGGCGCGGTCCTCGCTGAGCTCCGCGGCGATGGCGGCAGCGGCGTGCTCGGTCAGCAGGTGGGCGCGTTGAAAAGACCTGTCGTCGAACGCGCCCGCCTCAGCGGCGTAGAACGTGAGGACACCCACGGTGACCTCGTGAATCCGGATGGCCGTGGAGAGCACGGACCTGACAGGGGTGTCGGCGAGCATGCGGGCGGCGTACTCGGGGAAGCGAGGTTCACGTGCCAGGTCGGGACACGAGACGGTGACCCCGCGCTCGAAGGCGTCGATGCCCGGGCTCGAGCCAGTACTGCCCGCGATGTCGGCGATCGCTGCCCCGAGTGCCGGGTCCGTGGAGGCGGATCGTTTGGCGGGCAGCGCCGACAGATGCGCAGTGACCGCGATCGACGCCCAATGGCACGGCGCAAGCTCTGTTGCGGCAGCTGTGATCAGCTGCAGCTTCGGGACGAAGCCGGGGGTCTCGGTCAGGGCCCGCGCCAGGCTGGCGAAGGCGGCGGCCGAGGAGACGTCGCCGGGATCGTCGTCCGTGCCCGAGATATCGCGAATCCTCGCAGCGCTCTCCTCCGTCGGGTCCTTGAAGGAAGGCGGCATCGTGGTCCTTGAGCAAGAGGGGTGGCAGTGACGTCCACGCCTCCGGCGGGGATGTCGCTCATGACGTCGGCGCCGTCGGACGGAGGAAGTCGACGTCGATGACAAATCCTACCGCTCGAGACATTCGTCCTCCCACGACCAGGGAGCAGCTCGTGGTCGGGGAATCCGAGCCAGTGCGGAGGCGGTGGTCAGCATGGCGACGGAAGCGCAGGATTGGCACCATGGAGACCTGGGATGCCCTCCGCGCGCGACGAAACGTACGGCAGTTCACCGAGCAGGCGGTGCCTGACGAGGCGCTCGACCGGATTCTCGAGGCCGGGCGGCGAGCCCCGTCGGCCGGCAACTGGCAACCGTGGGACTTCGTCCTGGTGACGGACAGGGCGCAACTCGTCGAGCTGGCAAAGGTCTGGCAAGGCGCCAAGCACGTCGGTGGCGCGGCGGCCGCGATCGCCATCATTGCGGCAGAGCCGCAGGACGATCGGCAGTCGGCTCTTCTCCAGTACGACCTGGGTCAGGCCACGTACGCGATGACCATTGCCGCAGCCGACCTGGGCGTCGGCACAGGACACGCCGCGGCCGCCGACCAGGACCAGGCCAGGGCCGTTCTGGGCTTTCCCGAAGGACGCTTCCTGGCCTACCTCCTCTCCGTCGGCTATCCGGCGGACAAACCGTTGGTCGTCATCGAGCGGCTGGACCGACGCCCCTTCGACGAAGTCGTGCATCGCGGGCGGTGGTGACCCAGAGGTAGGGCGGCCTAGGACGAGTTGGCCGTGAGGTAGGCGATCACCAGCACGCCCAAGGAGATGGCGACCAGGCCCGCCCCGACCTGGGTCTGGACAGTCCTGCGGGCGGACGCATCGCGCCCCGAGCGTCCCGGTCCCGACAGCGAGCCCCAGACGATGAGCCCGACGCCGAGCACGAGCACCAGGACGACGGCGACCCAGAAGTACGTCATGGCTCCACAGGCCGCCCGTCTGGCGCCACCGGGCCATCGAGGAAGGCCCCGCACCCGCTCCTTGACTCACTCGCCATGGCCCGATGGTCCCACGGCAAGGCTCGGCACGCCGGGTCCGGAACCGGCGAACTCCGGTTTCGGGACGTCTGGAAAGATCGGCTCCTGTGCACCCACCCACGGTTGCGGGCTGGTCCCGGGTTCTCCCCCTGGCTGGGGCGGGCCGGCTCAGGACGGCACTGCGCGACTCTCGTGACCGGCTGGTCGCCTCCGACCCCGGGCTCGGGCGGCTCCGGCAGGGGCTGAAGGCGGTGCTTGCCGTCGGCACGACGGTGCTCGTGGAGTCGGTGTACGCCCGCGTGCTCGGTCTTCCTCCGACCCTGGCCGTGCTGATCGGCGCGATCGTGGCCATGCTCGCCTCCACCCTGGTCAGTGAACCCTCCCGGACGCAGACGGCCAAGACGATGGCCGGCGTTCCCGTCGCGGCCTCGGTGGGCGCGACGCTGGGCGTGGTGACCTCCGCACGGCACGTGCTCGGGCTGGTGACGTTCGTCGTGGTCTCCTTCGTCGCGGTCTGGGTCCGCCGGTTCGGGCCGCGGTGGTTCACCTACGGCTTCCTGGCCTGGCAGGGGTTCTTCATCGCGCTGTTCCTCCACCCGCCGCTGGCTGCCCTGCCGTTTCTGATCGGTGCCATCGTGGTTGCGTCAGCATGGGTGGGGCTGCTGCTCCTGACGGTTCTGCGGGGCAACCCGCGCGTGCGCCTGCGGCGTACCGTCGAGGCGCTGCGGGCCAGGTCCCGGGCGGGCATCGCAGCGATGCTGGAGGTGCTGGAAGACCCGGACGCGCCGGGGCCGCAGCGCCGGCTGCGGACGCAGCTGGTGCAGCTCTCGGAGATCGCGTTGCTCATGGATGGCCAGCTGGCCGATCCCCGCGCCGTTCCCGCGGGCCTGCGGCGTGGGCAGGTGCGCCGGTGGACCGTCGATCTCGAGATCGCCATGGATGAGGCCGCTGCCGCAGTGGTCGACCTTGCGCGGCACAAGGACGAGCTGCCCGCCGGGCAGCTGAGCGACATTCGCCTCCTCCTGCAGGCGCTCGGATGGGGCATCGGTGAGCAGGCATACCTTCGGATCGACACGCTCGAGCAGGAGTCCACCACGCAGATCCCCGGGCTTCGACGGCTCACGTGGGCCGCGACAGACCTGCTGCGGTTGGTCGAGCAGTGGGACACCGGACGACTGGACGACCCGAGCGCGAACCGTGCTGACGAGGACCCGCTCGACACGACGGAGACCGACGCCGACTTCGAGCCGGTCGTCACGTTGTTCGCCGGCAACCTGCCGGGATCGGCGGCCGTCGCCTCCAGCGTCTTCGAGGACGACCGCAGCCACGGGTGGTGGTCACCCGCCCGGTTGAAGCTGACGACCCGTCAAGCGGTGCAGGCCGCGCTGGCGGCCGCGCTGGCCATCATCGTCGGCGAGTCCATCTCCCCGCAGCGGTACTACTGGGCCGTGATCGCCGCGTTCATCGCCTTCACCGGCGCGTCCAACTCTGGTGAGACGCTCCAGCGCAGCGTGGCCCGCGTGGTCGGCACCATGGCCGGACTGGTCGGGGCGATCGCTCTGGCACACGTGACCACGGGTCGTCCCGTAGCGGTCCTGACCGCACTGTTCGCCTGCATCTTCCTGGCGTTCTACCTTCAGCAGCTGTCGTACGCCGCCATGATCTTCTTCATCACGCTGCTCCTCGGGCAGCTGTACACGTTGTTGAACACCTTCACCGACGCGGTGCTGGTGCTCCGCCTGGAGGAGACAGCCGCGGGTGCGGCCATCGGCGTGGCCGTCTCCATCCTGGTTCTGCCGACCGGTACTCGAGCGACTGCCCGTGCGGCCCGCTCGGGCTTCCTGTTCCAGCTGGCCGACCTGATGGACGGGTGCGCCGACCACCTGCGCGGCAACCGGAACAGCGATCTTCTGGCCTTGACCGTCGGTCTGGATGCGTGGGGGCGCCAGGTCGTGAACACCTACCGCGCCGTCGCCCGCGGCGGCCTGATCGGCGTCGACCGCGGACGGCTGCGCCACCGGCTCAGCGTGCTCGGTGCCTGTGGCGCGCACTCGCGGGCACTCGCCGCCGTGATGTCCGAGTCCAGGGTCGTCTCACCCGAACTGGCGACTGCCTGCAGCGAACTCGGTGCGCAGTCCCGCGCACTGGGGGACCTCGGCGCCCTCCCCGCGCCCTCGGAGCTGGGTGCCGAGGTCGCCGACGCCCGCGAGCGCGTCACCACCTTGGCCGCCGTCCTCGCGACCGAGGACCCGCAGGCCAGCATCGAAATCGGCCGAATAGCGGACGCCCTCACATTGGTGGCAGCGCCCTGAGCAGCCCTGCTGGCTCGCGGCGACGGCGCGCAGGTCGGTGCGCAGATGGTCCAGGACCTCGGCCGTGAGGCGTTCGCCCGGCACGACCGCCGGTATGCCGGGTGGGGTCGCTGGGGCCCATGTCGACCAGCGGATGGGCGCGCAGCCAGTCGGCGGCCATTCCGGCTACTGGGCGAGTTCGAGATCGAGTCGAACGAGTAGGTGCTCAAGGGCGGCTTCGAACTCCTCATCGGTGTGGTCCTCGGTCAGCGGCGCCTTCAGCCGGCCGAGTGTCGGGAACTCGCCCAGGTCGAGCTCCTGGTCCCGGTTGGGCAGGTCCGCGTCCCCTTCGTCGAGGGGTTCCTCGGCGGGAGACATCTCGGCACCCTGCATGGCCGCTTCGAGAAGCAGGTGCCCGAGCAGGAAGCTCGTGAACGTGCGGTATGCCGCGACCGCCTGCCGGTCACTGAACCCACGGCTGCGAAGTCCGTCGAGGAAGGCTTCGACCACCCGCAGGCTGCGAAGAGGCGGTCGCAGCCATGGCGCGGCTGGGTGACGGGTTGCGATGAGAGGGAAGGCTGCCGGGTGCTCGCGTGCCAGGCGGCGGACATCATGAGCGAGCACCTGCAGGAAGGCCTGCCATCCGTCGGCGGGCTGCAGCTGACTGCCGGTCGGGACCTGGATGGTGTCGACCAAGGCGTCGACCACGGCTTCGAGGAGGTCCTCGCGGCCGTTGACGTAGCGGTATAGCGACATGGCCTCCACGCCGAGCGCTGCTCCGAGGCTGCGCATCGTCAGCGCGGTGACCCCCTCGGTGTCGATCATCGTGATGGCGCTACTGATGATGCGCTCTCGAGTCAGCGCTGTTCGGGGGACAGTGGGCGCTGCGGCCGAAGCCTCTCCGCCTGCCGGCGGCTGTGCTGGTGGGCGTGTCGCAGAGATGGCGGCCTCCTTCTCAGTCCGTCTCTTGTCTACCGCATCCCCAGCGGTGGTACCACGAAACCTTCGCGGACCCATCCGCCGGAGCGGCTTCGGACGGTCACAGCGAGAAGAGCGTGTGAGTTCCCCGCAAGGGGGTAGGGAACGGGCGGAGTTGACGTCGCGCAGGGCAGGCGAGACGTGCGTCCCTCGGATCTTTTGCGACCGCGCGTGGCTCGGTGGCCCGACAGGGGTATGTCCTCCCTGATCGACTTACAACGTAAGGGAGACCCCGCACCATGACAGACAATCTCAGCACGGCGCTGACCGATCTCTGGAGATCGGTGGCGCTGTTCGTCCCCAAGTTCGTGGCATTCCTGCTGATCCTCCTGATCGGCTGGTTCGTCGCGAAGGCCATCGGCAAGGCCGTTGACAAGGTCCTCGAGCGGGTCGGGTTCGACCGCGCCGTCGAGCGCGGGGGCATCAAGAAGGCGCTGGCCAAGAGCCAGTACGACGCGTCCGGGATCGTCGGCAAGCTCGTCTACTACGCGCTCCTGCTCTTCGTCCTGCAACTGGCGTTCGGGGTGTTCGGGCCGAACCCGATCAGCGACCTCATCACCGGTGTCATCGCCTTCCTGCCCAAGGCCGTCGTCGCGATCATCATCGTCGTCGTGGCCTCCGCCATCGCGGCCGCGGTTCGTGAGCTCATCGGTAACACCTTGGGCGGACTGTCCTACGGCAAGGTCCTCGCGAACATCGCCAGCGTCTTCATCCTCGGGCTCGGGATCATCGCGGCCCTGAACCAGGTCGGCATCGCGACCACCGTCACGACTCCGGTGCTCATCGCGGTCCTTGCGACCGTCGCCGGCATCCTCATCGTCGGCGTGGGTGGTGGCCTCGTCCGTCCCATGCAGTCGCGTTGGGAGCAGTACCTCGAGACGATGTCGCAGGAGACCGGGCGGATCAAGGCCCAGGTGCAGCGCGCGCCCAGCGTCGCGGATCAGGCCAAGGCTGCCAAGGCCCGCTACGACGAGGCCGGTCGCGACGACGTCGAGGCGCGCGCAGCCGACGACTTCTACCACGACCGCCCTGCCGCCGGTGCCACTCGCGTCATCGACGACGGGCTCGACTCGCGCCGTTGAGCGCACCGCGTCAGCGGGGTCGACACAGTCGCGCATGCGGCCGCACCCCGGTCTGACGCTCCCACCTGTGCCGGTCCTGGCAGTTCTGCCAGTTCATCGACAAGCCGTCAGGGCCGGCCTCAGGGCCACCGGCAAGAGCTGCCGGTGGGCCGCCAACGCGAGAGGGCGCCTGCCCTCCCGCGAAGCAGATCCAGCCGAAATCCGGCCGTTGTGTCCGGGCTCGACCTCTTCGGGTCGAGGCGCCGGGTCACAACGCCGGGCCACGTGAAGGAGAAGCACATGATCAGCACGAACGAACTCAGCACGCTGCCGGGCACCACCGTGTACGGCACCGACGGTGAGAAGATCGGCCGAGCCGGACAGGCATACGTCGACGACCAGAGCGGCGACCCGGAGTGGGTCACCGTCAACACCGGCCTCTTCGGCACCAACGAGACCTTTGTGCCCCTGCGCAACGCGGAGCTGACCCAGGACGGACTGACCGTGCCCTACACCAAGGACCACGTGAAGGACGCCCCGAACGTCGACCCCGACAACGGGCACCTCGACGAGGCCGAGGAGCAGCGCCTCTTCGCCCACTACGAGCTCTCCCACACGGGCTCGGGCACGGGTGACAGGGGCGAGGGCATCGTCGGGCACGACACGTCCGGTCCGACCACGGACGAGGCGATGACCCGCTCCGAGGAGCAGCTCCACGTTGGCACCGAGACCCGCGAGGCCGGTCGGGCGCGGCTGCGCAAGTACGTCGTCACCGAGGAGCAGAAGGTGACCGTCCCGGTCACCCGCGAGGAGGTCAGGATCGAGCGCGAGCCGATCACGGAGGCCAACCGTGGCGAGGCCATGGACGGCCCCGCCATCTCCGAGGAGGAGCACGAGGTCGTTCTCCACGAGGAGCAGCCCGTCGTGGCCAAGGAGGYCGTCCCGGTCGAGCGCGTACGCCTCGGCAAGGAGCAGGTCACCGAGCAGGAGACCGTCACCGAGCAGGTCCGCCAGGAGCGCATCGAGGCCGATGGCCCCGGGCTCACGGATGACGACACCCGCGCCTGACATCGACTGACACGACGGCCGCTCGCCCTGGTGCTCCAGATAGCCGACCAGGGCGAGCGGCATTCCTCTGCGACGTCACGACCGACCGGGGGGCTCTGCCCCGACTCCCCCGGGCCAAACTGCCGGGCCAGCGGTCGACGACGGCCCGGGCGTCGAAGTCGAGGACGTCGATGACGGCATACTGGCCGTCCATCGCAGGGCCATCCGGATGAGCCTGAGCGCGACAGCACAACAGGTGGTCCCGAAGTGGGCACCAGCGCCGCCGGCGCCCTGCGTCCCGGGCAGCAGCATCCCGTCCCTGGACAAACGGGCATCGAGTAGCGCATGCGGACGGGAGGCCGCCGGCGCGATCGCGTCCCTCGGTGCCTGCCCTGGTCCTACAGTCGGCCCATGCGTAGGGCGGGACGCGCTCAACGGCTGGCCGATGCAGCCGCGGCCTTCACCAGCAACGCCCGCAATCCTGACTTGCGCCGTGCCCAGCTCAGCTTCCTCGGCGCCTGGACGGCCGAGTGGGCGTTCACCGTGGCCCTGGGCATCGTGGCCTACCGCGCCGGTGGTGCCACAGCCCTGGGGCTGGTGGGACTGCTGCGAATGGTGCCCTCCGCTGTCTGCGCCCCGCTGCTCTCGCCCCTCGCCGACCGCGGGCGGCGAGAACGCGTCCTGGTGGCGGTGTCCACCTTGCGCGGCGTCGCGACCGCAGCCGCCGCCGTCGTGGCCGCGACAGGAGGTGCGCCGGCCGCGATCTACGCCTTGGCCGTGCTGTCGACCATCGCCGCGACCCTCTTCCGGCCGGCGCACTCGGCGCTCCTGCCCTCGCTGTGTCACACCGGGCACGAGCTGGCCAGCGCCAACGTGGTCCGCGGCATGCTGGACTCCACCTCCACGCTGGTCGGACCGCTCGCCGCAGCGGTGCTGCTCGAGGTCGCGGACGTGGATCTCGTGTTCGCCGTTGCCGCCGCGGCCTCGCTGTGGTCCGCGTGGTTGCTGCTGCGGCTGCGGTACGACGCCCCACCGCGCCCCTCGACTCCGGTCCGGCCGCGCCTGGTGCAAGAGGCGATCGAGGGGCTTGCCGTGGTCGCCCACAGCCGCGATCTGGCGCTGGTGCTCGGCCTGGCGGCCGCTCAGTGCTTCACCCGCGGGTCACTGACCGTCTTTTCCGTGGTGGTGTCCATCGAGCTTCTCGGCCGAGGGGAGCCGGGAGTTGGCACTCTGATGACGGCCGTCGGCGTGGGCGCCGTCCTGGGATCCCTCGCGGCGTCGCTCCTCGTCGGCACCAAGCGTCTCGGCGCCTGGTTCGCGGCCGGCGTCGCGCTGTGGGGACTGCCGATCGCGCTGGTCGGTGTGGTGCCGAGGGACGCCGTGGCGCTCGTCTTGTTGGCGCTGGTAGGCGTCGGCAACGCCCTCATCGACGTCGCCGGCTTCACGCTGTTGGGACGCATGGCACCGGACGAGGTGCTGGCCCGGGTCTTCGGGGTGCTGGAAAGCCTGGTTGCGGTGTCGATCGGCGTCGGGGCCGTCGTCGCCTCCTGGGCGATCGGGGCGTGGGGGCTCCGACCGGCGTTGGTCGTCATCGGGCTCGTGTGCCCCGTGCTGGCCGCGGTGTCGTGGTGGCGGCTGCGGGCGCTCGACGACACCGTGGGCGCGCACGACGAGGACGTCGGCCTGCTCCAGAGGATCCCGATGCTGCGCACCCTCCCGCTGCCCTCCGTCGAGCAGCTCGCCCGCGGCCTGGAGCCGCTCCACGTCGCTGCCGGTGACGTGGTCTTCCATCGCGGTGACGTCGGCGACCGCTACTACGTGGTGGAGTCCGGTGAGGTCGACGTGGTAGGCAACGGCCGGATACTCGTCACCCTCGGTCCCGGCGAGGGCTTCGGGGAGATCGCCCTGCTGCGGCGTACTCGCCGGACGGCCACGGTCGTGGCCCGGAGCGACGTTCGGCTGCTCGGGTTGCTCTCGGACCGGTTCCTGCCCATCGTCCTGGGGTTCACGCCGAGCGCGCGCCAGGCCGCACTCGGTGTCGAGGAGATGCTCGACCGCTTCGACCCCGAGATGCCGGGCCCGGATCCGCCGGCGCCACCACCTTGAGGGCGGCTCGGGGGTCTGCCGCGGCGGGCATGGCCAGAGCCGACGGTCGGCGCGTCGCCTTCCGCCGACCAAGACTTCGGGGTCCTCGGGTCGTCGTCTCAAGCCTGCCGACACGGGCCGCGTGCTGTTACATTCGAGCAATGTCAACCCGGCGAGCGGTGCTGGTGATCGCTGACATCGGTGGATACACGGAATACATGCAGTTCCACCGCAGCGTCCTCGGGCATGCGGAAGCTGCCACGGCCCGCATGCTGGGCAAAGTCGTCAGCGCTGCACGCGGGTTCGATCTCATTGAGATCGAGGGTGACGCGGCTTTCCTCTCGCGGGATGTACAGAGCCTGCAGAGCCGCGATGTGCTCGACGCCATCACCAGTGCGGCCATCGCCATGCACGCCGCCTTCCATCGGGAGCGCCAGCTCATCCAGCTCAACCTCTGCCCGTGCGGTAGCTGCAAGCAGACCACGGACTTGAAGCTCAAGTTCGTGGCCCATGTCGGGGAGGTCGCCACCCAGGCCATCAAGCGCCGCAAGAAGCTGGTTGGCCTGGACGTCATCCACGTTCACCGCATGCTGAAGAACTCGGTCGACGTGCCGGAGTACCTCCTCTTCACCGACGAGGTATTGCGAGACAGTCATGGGCCCGCATCGGAGATGGCCATGCAGGGGATCGACCTGGACCTCGAGGGCATCGGCCAGGTGCGGGCGCACTTCCTGAGCGTCGGCGACCTGGCGGCTCCGCCCCCGTCCTATCCCTCGTGGCCACGCCGCATCGGAGGCACGTTGGCCATGGCAGGTCGAGGCGTCCCCTACGCCCTCGGCCGACGGCGCCCACCGGCGTTGGCGGCAGCCGGCTGAGCCGGACCCGAAGAGCAGGCAGCGAGTGCGGGCCGTTCACGTCGAGGCCATCCACCCCGCCACCGTCACCCTGCTGCGCAGGATGCGGGCGCGGCAGGCCGAGGAGTACCTCGCCGCAGGGTCGGCGTACCGCGACAGCGGCTACGTCGTCGTCGACGCCCTCGGGGTTCCGCTGCGGCCTGCGGCGTATTCCGACGGGTTCACGCGGCTCTGCCTTGAGGCGGGCGTGACGGTCCGGCGGCCGTTCGCGGGTTATKAGGCGAAACGGTGAAGGAGCAAGCCGAAAGGCGGCCTCGGATTCCTCCGAGACCGCCTCTACGCTGCTGCTTCATTCGGTCGGGCTGACAGGATTTGAACCTGCGACCCCTTGACCCCCAGATCGGTGCGCGTCATCAAGCACGTGCGGGCACGAGGGCAAGACGGCGACCTGAGTGTCGAAATAGGCATCGTGTGCAGGCCGTTGGGCCCAATTTGGGCCCACGCTTTCATTCCGGGTGCTGCGCGGCGAAGACATCGGGTTCGACGGCGAGTGAGGCGTCTCCCACTTCTCACCCCACATGTGCCACCGACGCACCTAGTAGCTTCCCAGCCCACCTCAGCGGACGACGATGGGATCGCCGACGGATCGCTCTCCGGACGCGTCCGAGGGATGGATGGTTGACGGGGCGACCGTCGACACTCATGGCCGTGGAGCCGCCGCCGTCGAGGTTGATCGCCTCTCGCATGCCCAGTGCTCGCGCCACCCGCGCTTCTTCCGGAACGGACAGTCCCAGCTGGTCAGGCTGGGGGCCGCCGACGGTGACCAGCAGCGTGCGACCGGCGTCATCGATGCCGGCGAGGGTGCGTGGGTTCTGCTGCAGCGCCCACCCGTAGGCAAAGGATGGGTCATTCGGATGAACCATCCCGTCCGTCACGTGGATGAAGTATTCAACCCCGTCAGCAGGAGCGGCGGGGCCCGAGGCGGGCGGGTTCCGAGCCGGGGCTCGCACGCACAGGCGGGCGACAAGAACCGACAGGAGACCAGTGCCAGGCGCGCCCAACGCGCGCGCCCCACGCGCCCCCACGCAATCTCGACGACTGCCGCCGGCCCCGCAACCCGGCCGCCCCGCCCGCCACCCAGCCGCCGTCGCCGCCGCCGGAAACGACGGCAGGGTCCAGAACGTCATCTAGCCGACAAAAACAACCCTATGAAGAAACGGATAAAAGCAATGAAAATCTCGGAAATGTTGCCGTTTGTCACTTCGCCATTCATTCATCCGGAGCGCGGAATGCACATAAATTGCCACGGCCCAGTAATTTCGCGGAAACCCGGACACCCGCGGCGACTGGTCTTCATGCTGGTTCCATGTCGCCAAATCCAGGGCGACTCACGAGGGGGGAAATATGAAGAAAATCTCTTGGCCAGTGGGGGCCATCGCCGTCGTCTTGGCGGCCTCGAACTTCCCGGCCGCAGCAGCGGCCGGGGGGCCCGCCCTCAGTACGGCCGACGCAGCGACGAGCGGATCATGGTCGGCGCCGTTTACGCCGCCAGGAGCGAATCCCCGGGTCATCGGGGTCCACTCGGTCATGCTCCATACGGGCAAGATTCTGGTCTTCGGAAACCTGCGGCCGACCCAGGGTTACGTCTACGACCCGGTCACCGGCAATGCAACCGAGACGGACCCTCCGGCAGATGTCGAGTGCGGATCCATGACCGCGCTGCGGGACGGGCGGATTCTCGTCGTGGGTGGCCACGCAAAGGGCGCACGTGGCATCAACAACATCATGCTCTTCGACCCGGCCACACTCACCTGGACATCGCAACCGTCCAGCCCCATGGGTCGCTACTACCCGACGTCGACCCTGCTGCCCAACGGCACCGTTGTGATCAGCGGCGGATTCGATATGAACGGCGCAAAGAACCCCGACGTGGAGCTGTGGACGCCGCCTCAAACGGGCAACGTGGGCACCTTGAAGAAGGTCGGGACGAACCACCCCTCGGGCCTCTACCCGCACCAGTGGGTTCTGCCCTCCGGCAAGGTCCTCGAGGTCACCTCGAGCTCGACGTCCATCCTCGATCCCAGCACCTGGACCTGGACCTCCTACCCCAGGCCGAAGCTGAAGCACGGTAGCGGCGAGGGCGCGGTTCTTCTCCCGGGTCCGGCCTCCGGCTCCACGAAGGTCATGCTCATCGGTGGCATTGTCAAGGGCACTGCTACCTCCGCCGTGGAAACCTTCGACGCCGCCAACCCGACCGCCGGATGGTCCCCCTTGGCGTCGCTGCCGCAGGGCCGGGGGCACATGAGCCCGGTCCTGATGCCGGACGGCCAAATCGCCGGCATCGGAGGCAACTCCTCCGGGAACTATGCCGGCGCCATCTACACGTCCCTGATGTACACGCCGGCCAGCAACTCCTGGGCGACGCTCGCCGCCCAGGCTGAGCGTCGGGGTTACCACTCCTCGGCGGTCCTGCTGCCCGATGGCCGGGTGTTCTCGGCCGGCGACACCGGCGCCGGCGGCGGCGGCAACACGGACGAGATCTTCTCCCCGCCCTACCTGTCCCAGGGGAGGCGTCCGACGATCACCTCGGCGCCCTCCCAAGCCAACAACGGGGCGAGCTTCACGATCACGACTCCCGACACCACCAGCACAGCCGTGCTGATCCGTTCGGGCTCCGCAACCCACACCGTCAACTTCGACGAAAGGATCGTCACCCTCAGCACAACGCCGACAACGACGGGACTCACCGCGGTGGCCCCTTCGCCCACCGTGGGCATCGCCGGCTGGTACATGCTCTTCCTCGTCAACAGCACCGGTGTCCCCTCCACGGCGAAGTGGATTCACATCGGCTAGAAGAGGTGCATAAACCCGAGGGGCTGTCTCGTCTGCGAGGCGGCCCCGCAGGTGTACCAATGGGTCACACCGGACCATCCATGCCCGATCAGCCGCAGCTCGGCCCGATCAGCCGCTGCCCGCGCCGGCCTCGGACGGTAAGAAGCCGGACGAGGAGTTTGGACGAGAAGCCGGCGAAGGAGGAAGCCGACGGTGCGCGTCCAGCCGCGCCCGCCGTCGGCGGCATCCGCGGCGCCGCCGTGCCACATCGCCTGGGCCATGTTGGCCGTGTGCTTCGGCCACGAGGTGGAGGGGCCAGCCGGGCGACGACGCCGACCGGACTCGGTCGGGATGTGCGGGCGGCCCGACCCCCCTTCCCCCATGCACACGTTCACGATCCCTCACTGAACGGCTGAACCGTGAAAACCCTCATCCGGCAGCCGGCCCGGCTGCTACTGGTCGTGGCGCTAGTCGTCGCGGCCGCCGCGCACGTCCCGGTCATCGGTCCCCATCTCGACGAGGCGCCCTACACGGGCGTGCTGTTCATCCTGCTCACCACGGCCTGCTTGCTGCTGGCCGGCATCTCGCTCGTCAGCTCGCACCCGGCCGGGCAGACCCTCGCTGGCCTGGCCTGCGGCGCGGCGATCGTCGGCTACGCTGCGACCCCGCTCGTCACCTTCCCGCAGCTCGGCGACGACGTCGGCAACTGGCTCGAGCCGCTGGGGATCGTTTCCGCGCTCTCCGAGGGCATCGTCGTCGGCGCAGCCGTCCGGCGGCTGAAATCAGAGCGGAACACCTCTTCTGAGCGCTGAGCTCGTAAGCCAGCCCGACGTGCGATGTCAAGCCCCGAGCGAGGTTTCCGAATCCCCGCCGCGGCTCGTGCGCGTCGCTCCGCATGCTTGGCTAGGAAGCGAAGCGCAGGCTCCCGGAAGGGAGCCCGCTGTACCTTGTCCGTTGCGGGGCGGCGCACCGAGGCGCCCGCACACGTTGACCTCAGGGTGTGATGACGCCCGATACCGTTCACGGCAAACTTCTCAGACCCGACGATCGGCTACGCCAACCGGGACACCGTGCACCACAAACCGAGGTGACACGTTCCGGAGCGTCGACTTCGCTACGCGACCAAGTGGGACCAGGTGGTGACCCAGTTGGGGCTCGTTGGGCTGGTGCGGCGCGGGCTGCGCCACACGGCGCTGACGTGGATGGCGGACAGCGCGTCCCGCTCTACGTCCTGCAGCGCGTCGCCGGGCACCAGGACCCCGCGGTGACGGGCCGGTACCTCCACCCCGACTCGGACGAGCTGATCCAGGCCGGTACAGCCTTCTCGACGTGGTGGGCCCAAACTGGGCCCAAGGAGCAAACTTCAGCAGCGATCTCCAAGAGTCGGAGCCGGAATGAAAACGGGGCCTGACCTGTGTGAACAGGTCAGGCCCCAATCGGTCGGGCTGACAGGATTTGAACCTGCGACCCCTTGACCCCCAGTCAAGTGCGCTACCAAGCTGCGCCACAGCCCGAATGCCCCTCGGGGCGAAAGGAACAGTAGCGCACCGGGTGCCGCTGGTCCCAATCGGCCCCCATGGGCCGTACGGACTCCCCCGAGGTCAGCGGCGGCGCTTCTCGCGGACGCGCACCGACACCTCGATGGGCGTGCCCTCGAAGCCGAACTGCTCGCGCAGCCGGCGCTCGATGAAGCGGCGGTAGCCGGCCTCGATGAAGCCGGACGCGAAGATGACGAAGCGCGGCGGACGCGTCGAGGCCTGGGTCGCGAAGAGGATGCGCGGCTGCTTGCCGCCACGCAGGGGGTGCGGGTGGGCAGCGACGATCTCCCCCATGAACGCGTTGAGCCGGCCGGTGGGGACGCGGGAGTCCCAGGACTCGAGCGCGGTCTCGATGGCGGGCACGAGGCGGTCCATGTGCCGCCCGGTGCGGGCGGAGATGTTGGCCCGGGGCGCCCACGGCACCTGGACCAGCTCCTTCTCGATCTCGCGCTCGAGGTAGTAGCGGCGCTCCTCGTCGAGGGTGTCCCACTTGTTGTAGGCGATGACGAGGGCGCGGCCCGAGTCGATGACCTGCTGCACGACCCGGATGTCCTGCTCGGCGATCGGCTCCTCGGCGTCGATGAGCACGACGGCCACCTCGGCCTTCTCGAGGGCGGTCTGGGTGCGCAGCGAGGCGTAGAAGTCGGCGCCACGGCTCTGGTGGACCCGGCGACGGATGCCGGCCGTGTCGACGAAGCGCCACGTCTTGCCACCGAGCTCGATGAGCTCGTCGACGGGGTCGCGGGTGGTGCCCGCGACGTCGTCGACGACCACGCGCTCCTCGCCGGCGAGGCGGTTGAGCAGGCTCGACTTGCCGACGTTGGGGCGCCCGACGAGCGCGACCCGCCGCGGCCCGCCCTGGGCATACGCGCCATGGGCCGACACGTCGGGCAGCACCTCGAGGATGGCGTCGAGGGCGTCACCGCTCCCCCGGCCGTGCACGGCGGACACGGGGAAGGGCTGACCCAGTCCAAGGCTCCACAGCATCGCCGCATCGGCCTCGCCGCGCTGGTCGTCGACCTTGTTGGCCACGAGCACGACCGGCTTGCCAGAGCGGCGCAGCAGCTTGACGACCGCCTCGTCGTCGTCCGTCGCGCCGACGGTGGCGTCGACGACGAACATGACGACGTCGGCGAGGTCGATGGCGATCTCGGCCTGCTCGGCGACACGCWGGTGGATGCCGGTGGCGTCCGCCTCCCAGCCGCCGGTGTCGACGATGGTGAAGCGGCGCCCGCCCCACTCGGCCTCGTACGAGACCCGGTCACGGGTGACGCCGGGCACGTCCTCGACGACCGCCTCGCGGCGGCGCAGAATGCGGTTGACCAGGCTCGACTTGCCGACGTTGGGGCGGCCGACCACGGCGACCACGGGCAGCGGGCCCTGGGCCGCGCCGTCGTCGGCGAGCGGGCCCTGGGCGTCGAGCAGCGCCTGGTCCTCAGGGCTGAGCTCGAAGTCGTCGAGCCCGGCGCGCAGGGCGCGCTCTACGGCGGCGTCGTCGACCTCGGGGGTCAAGACAGAGCCGTCGATGGGGTCGGGGGTCGAGATCGGAGCGCCCTCGTCGATGGGGCGGGCGGTCTCGTCAGTCACGGTGTCCTCGAATCAGTGAACGTCTTGTGAAGAGCCATTCTCCCACCGCGCGGAGCGTACGTGTGACGCGAGGGCTGCGCGCAGCTGGTCGCTGGCCATCCGCAGGCGCTCACGGCCCGGTATGCCGTCAGGGACGTCGAGCTCGAAGGGCTCCCCGAAGACGACGTCGAGCGTGCTCCGCGGTCGTGGCCACGCGTCGGCGGACCCGCCCGGCACCCGGGTGCCGCGGACGGCGACGGGCACCAGCGTCGCTCCGGTGCGCAGAGCGATCCAGGCAGCGCCCTGGTTGACCTGCTCGACCTCGCCGCCGCCGCGGTTGCCCTCGGGGAAGATCCCGACCGCTCCCCCGCGCTCGAGCACGGCCGTCGCCGCTGTCAGCGCGACGCGGTCCCCGACGGTGCGGTCGATCGGGATCTGTCCGACGTTACGGATGAGCCAGCCGAAGAAGCCCCTGAACGCCTCCTGCTTGACGAGGAAGTTGGCGGGGCGCGGCGAGAGCGAGAAGACGAACGGCCCGTCGAGGAACGCCGCGTGGTTGGCGACGAGGATGACCGGGCCGGTGGGCGRCACCCGGTCGGCATGCCAGGCCCGGCCGCGGTACAGGGTGTGGAAGATGCCGATGCCGATCCAGCGGCCGACGACGGCCCGACGAGGGTGCGGCGCGACTGGGGCGCCCGAACGCGCCGGTCCGGACGCTCGGCTCATGCTCGGGCCGCTTGGACGACCTGCAGAACGGCAGCGACGGAGCCCTCGAAGTCGAGGTGCGAGGTGTCGATCGTCGTCACGCCGTCGGCCGCGACCGTGAACTCGGACACGGCCGAGTCGGCCCGGTCGCGGTCGACGATCTGGGACCGGGTCGCGGCCACGGCGGCGACGTCGGCGGCTCCGTGCAGCTCCGTGGAGCGACGGGCCAGTCGTACCTCCTCGGAGGCGGTCAGCAGGATGCGCACGGGGGCATCTGGCGCGACGACGGTCGTGATGTCGCGCCCCTCGGCGACCACGCCACCCCGCGCCTGCGCGGCCTCGGAGATGAGTCGCCGCTGCAGGACCCGAAGGATCTCGCGCACGGGGATGACGGCGGCGACCGCCGAGACGTTGGTCGAGATGCCCGTCTCGCGGATCGCAGCCGCGACGTCGGTGCCGTCGACCTCGACCGAGGGCGCGTCGGGATCGGTGCCGATCTCCAGCGGGAAGCCTTGTGCCGCAGCGGTGACCGCCTCGGCGTCGGTGAGGTCCACGCCCTCGTGGAGGCACCACCACGTCAGCGCGCGGTACATGGCACCGGTGTCGAGGAAACCGAAGCCGAGCGACCGTGCGACCTGCTTGCTGACGCTCGACTTTCCGGAGCCGGAGGGTCCGTCTACGGCGACGACGAATCCGGACAGGTGCTCCTCGGGGATCTGCGGCATGCGGACGACGATAGTGCCTTGCCCGGGTCCGCCCGCGAGCCGGGACTCAGTCGTRGACGCGCCACCCGAGCCGGGCCAGCTCGGCTCGCAGCGGCTCGACGGAGGCGGGGACGACGGAGATCTCGGCGACTCCGACGGCCTGCCCGAGCCCGTGCTCGAGGTGCAGGTCCTCGAGGTTGATGCCGGCTTCTCCGACGTCGGTGAGCAGACGCGCGAGCGACCCTGGCTCGTCCGGGACCACGACGGAGACGACCTCGTATGCCGCGGGCGGGGCACCGTGCTTGCCGGGGATCCGCGCGTGGCCCAGGTTGCCGGCCTCGAGGACGTGGCTCAGGGTGCCGAGCGCGCCGTCCCCGTCGGCGTCCACGAGCGAGTCGAGCGCGCCGACGACGTCGTCGACCTGGTCGCGGACGTGACGGAGCACGTCGCGCACGGCCGGCGCGTTGCCGGCCAGGATCTGGGTCCACAGCCGGGGGTCGCTGGCGGCGATCCGGGTCACGTCACGCAGCCCCTGTCCCGCGAGTCCGACGGCGGACTCGGGCAGCTCGCGCAGACACGCGGCGACGATGCTCGCGGCGAGCTGCGGCACGTGCGACACGGCCGCGACCGCCTCGTCGTGCTCGTGGGCCGGCATGACCCGGACGGCCGAGCCCACGGCGAGCGCGAGCTCGCGCACCCGACGCACCGCTGCGTCGGTGGAGGCCTCGTGGGGCACGACGACCCAGGCG
>NZ_JBFULD010000020.1:0-22590 GCF_056400505.1 Terrabacter sp. P5_B1 | reverse complement strand
CCTCGACCGTGAGGGCGGCCGCGAACGGCCCGAGGGGCGCGCCGACGGCAGAGAGCCGGTCGCCCCCCACGGCCCCGTTGCCGAGGGCCGTCACCACGACGACGACGGCGACCGCCAGGAGCGCCGTGACCGCGGTGGCGGTCAACCGGGCGCGCACGTTGCCGAAGAACTCGAGCTCGGCGTCGACCCGGCGCCCGAGCCAGACGCCGAGGAGCACGGGAGCCAGCACCACGGCATACAGGATCGCCGGGTAGTCGGCGGCCTGCGGCAGGGCGCCGAGCACCGGCACGAGCGGCAGCATCCCCGGCTGGGCGCCGGCGGGCGTGATCGTGGAGCCCAGCGCGACCTGGAAGCCGGGACCGGACAGGAACGACAGGGCCCACGTGGCCGCGTTGCCGAGGAGGGCGAGCTGGGCGAGGGCGATGACGGCGAGGGCCCCGACGTTGGCGGCGTACTGGTCCTGGACGTCGGCAATCGTCGACCACGACACGACGACGCGCAGGACGACCACGACGAGCCCGAGCGCGAGCAGCTGGCCCGCCCCGCGCCACCCGGCGCGCCACACCGACGGCAGCCAGGTCGGTCCCCTCCGGAACCACGAGCGGACGAACGCCGGTGCCGTGTCGTCGTCGGGACGGAGCAGGACGAAACCGAGCGCCGCGAGCGGGACGAGGAGCGACCCGAGAACGGCCGCGACACCGGGCGTGGCGGGGCCACCGAGCGTGAAGAGCGCCAGGACCGCCGACACGAGTCCGTAGCCGAGGACGAACCCCGGAACCACACCCCACTGGGCGACCCGGCTCCAGGCGCCCGCTCCGACGCGCAGTCGCTCCGTCGCCGCCAGACGCCGGGCCCAGCGGACGTCGATGTAGACGAAGACGAGCAGGAGCAGCAGCGGGGTCACGGAGAGCGACACGGCGCCGGCGCCGACCGRCTGGCCGTGCCCGAGGAACCAGATCGCGCTCGCGACCGACACGGCCGAGAACCAGCCGACCGACGTCTCCGGCGCCGCGACCCAGCCGATGAGGGCGGGCAGCACGACGACCGACCACGTCCCGATCGCCGCGAGGGCGCCGGCCCGGAGCGAGGCCGGCATGGCCGTCGCAGGGCTCACCGACGTGGTCGTCGTCGCAGCGGGGGTGGTGGTCGTGCTCGGCGGGGCCAGTGGTCTCACTCCTGCGCTGCGGTCCGGTGGTTCATCCCCATGGTCACAAGATCCTCGCCTCGGAGCGAGCGCCCACGCCGGTGTCACCGGAAACGGCGAGCGGGCGGCCACCCGAAGGTGACCGCCCGCTTGAAACGCTTGTCGCGCAGACTACTTGGCGATGCCCTGCATGATCTCGCGCATGAGGTCGGCGGTCTCGGACGGCGTCKTGCCGACCTTGACGCCGGCGGCCTCGAGGGCCTCCTTCTTGGCCTGCGCCGTGCCCGACGAGCCGGAGACGATGGCGCCGGCGTGACCCATCGTCTTGCCCTCGGGGGCGGTGAAGCCGGCGACGTAGCCGACGACCGGCTTCGTCACGTGCTCCTTGATGTAGGCCGCCGCGCGCTCCTCGGCGTCGCCGCCGATCTCGCCGATCATGACGATCGCGTCGGTGTCGGGGTCGTTCTGGAACGCCTCGAGGCAGTCGATGTGCGTCGTGCCGATGATCGGGTCGCCGCCGATGCCGACGGCGGAGCTGAAGCCGAAGTCCCGCAGCTCGTACATCATCTGGTAGGTCAGCGTGCCCGACTTGGAGACGAGTCCGATGCGGCCGGTGCCGGAGATGTCGGCCGGGATGATGCCGGCGTTGCTGACCCCGGGGGTGATGAGGCCGGGGCAGTTCGGGCCGACGATGCGCGTCGTGCCCTGCTCCTTGGCGTAGTTGTAGAACTCCGCGGTGTCCTTGACCGCGACGCCCTCGGTGATGACGACCGCGAGCGGGATGGCGGCGTCGATCGCCTCGACCGCGGCGGCCTTGGTGAACTGGGCCGGGACGAAGATCACCGACACGTTGGCGCCGGTGGCCTCGATGGCCTCCTTGACCGTGCCGTAGACGGGGACGGAGACGCCGCCCTCGAAGTCGACGGTCGTGCCGGCCTTGCGGGGGTTGACGCCGCCGACGATGTCGGTGCCGGACTTGAGCATGCGCTGGGTGTGCTTCATGCCCTCGGAGCCGGTCATGCCCTGGACGATGACCTTCGAGTCGGCGTTGAGGAAGATAGCCATGGTTTCGTTCTCGCTTCTCTTGGCTCGGTGGTCAGTTGGCGGGCCGGGCGGCGAGCTCGGCGGCGCGGCGCGCGGCGCCGTCCATCGTCGGCTCGATCGTCACGAGCGGGTGGTTGCGCTCCTGCAGGATGCGACGACCCTCCTCGACGTTGTTGCCGTCGAGGCGCACGACGAGCGGGCGGTCCTCCTCGTCACCGAGCGCGTCGAGGGCGCCGACGATGCCGTTGGCGACGGCGTCGCAGGACGTGATGCCGCCGAAGACGTTGACGAAGACGCTCTTGACCTGCGGGTCCGAGAGGATGATGTGCAGGCCGTTGGCCATGACCTCGGCGCTGGCGCCGCCACCGATGTCGAGGAAGTTCGCCGGCTTCTGGCCGCCGAACTGCTCACCGGCGTACGCGACGACGTCGAGCGTGCTCATGACGAGGCCCGCGCCGTTGCCGATGATGCCGACGGAGCCGTCGAGCTTGACGTAGTTGAGGTTCTTCTCCTTGGCGGCGGCCTCGAGCGGGTCCGCCTGCGCCGTGTCCTCGAGGGCCTCGTGGTCGGCGTGGCGGAAGCCGGCGTTCTCGTCGAGCGTCACCTTGCCGTCGAGGGCGACGATGTCGCCGTCCTCGGTCTTGACGAGCGGGTTGACCTCGACGAGCGTCGCGTCCTCGTCGCGGTAGACGGTCCACAGCTTCTGCAGGACGTCGGCGATCGCGGCCTTGTCGGCGTCGTCGAAGCCGGCGGCGTCGACGATCTCCTGGGCCTTGGCCCCGTCGATGCCCGTGTTGGGGTCGACGGTGACGCGCGCGAGGGCGTCGGGACGCTCGACGGCGAGCTGCTCGATCTCCATGCCGCCCTCCTTGGAGCACATGGCGAGGTAGGTGCGGTTGGCCCGGTCGAGCAGGACCGAGAAGTAGTACTCCTCGGCGATGCGGGCGCCCTGGGCGATCATCACGGTGCCGACGGTGTGGCCCTTGATGTCCATCCCGAGGATCGCCTCGGCCGCGGCCTGCGCCTCGTCGGGGCTCTTGGTGACCTTGACGCCGCCGGCCTTGCCGCGGCCGCCGGTCTTCACCTGCGCCTTGACGACGGTGACACCGCCCGACTTCGGCCCGATCTGCTCGGCGGCCGCTCGGGCCTCCTCGGGGGTGGTGGCGATGGCGCCGGCCAGCACGGGCACCCCGTGCTTCTCGAACATGTCGCGGGCTTGGTACTCGAAGAGATCCACGGGTGGGGTCCGTCCTCGTCGTCGATTCGTGTCGTCGTCGATCGCGTCGCTGCGGCGTCCCGGGTCTCCCGTGCTCGCGCTCGGACGGGCCCTGCGCCGTGGCGCAACCGAATCAGGCTGTCGCTCGGACTCTAGTGGCTGGGGCGGGTGGCGGCGGCATCGGGTGCGCCCGACCGGACGAAGATCACACCGTCGTCTCGCCCACCGACCGGTCCTTCAGGAGGCGTGGACGTGCTCGCGGACCCAGCCGACGATCTCCATCGTCGTCGCGCCGGGCGTGAAGACCTTGGCGACGCCGAGCTTCTCGAGCGCGGCGATGTCGTCGTCGGGGATGATGCCGCCGCCGAAGACGACGATGTCGCTCGCGTCACGCTCGGCGAGCAGCTCGACGACACGGGCGAAGAGGGTCAGGTGCGCCCCGGAGAGGACCGAGAGCCCGACGACGTCGGCGTCCTCCTGGATGGCCGCCTCCACGATCTGCTCGGGCGTCTGGTGCAGACCGGTGTAGATGACCTCCATGCCGGCGTCGCGCAGCGCCCGCGCGACGACCTTGGCGCCGCGGTCGTGCCCGTCGAGGCCCGGCTTGGCCACGACGACCCGGATGACGTCGGTCGACACGGAACCCGGGCCGCCCACGTCGCGCGCGGTCTCGTCAACAGGAACGGCAACGGCCTCGGCGCCAGCGGACTCACTCATGCCCGGCACTCTAGCCAGCCCCCTGAGACGCGACGCGCGATGGTGATGCATCGCCCACCCGTCGGGGTACGTTCAGCAGGTGGCAATGGCAGCACGAGCGGCGACGACGCCGCGGCAGGCACGCACCTCCACGGGTGCCGCGCAGAAGGGCCCCAGGGCCTTCGTCGCGGCCGTCGGGGAGGTCGCCGGTGCGCTGCTGACGCCCACCGGGCTCGCCGGCGCCGCCCTCGAGGCGTCCTGGATAGGGCTGCACCTCGGCCTCTACCCCCTCGGACTGTTCGGTTCCCGCGCGAGCGACCGGCGTCAGGGCTACCGGCTCGGGCACCTGCCCCCCAGCCAGCGCGGTCTCGCGATCCAGAACGTCGAGGCGGCCGAGACCCCGATCCTGCTTGTGCACGGCATGGTCGACAACCGCTCGATCTTCACCGTCCTGCGCCGCGGCCTCGTGCGCCGCGGCTTCGGCCGCATCGAGACGATCAACTACTCCATCTTCACCGGCGACGTGCGGGCAGCGGCCGCCGCCCTCGGCGCCGAGGTCGAGCGGATCGTCGAGGAGACCGGCTACGAGCGCATCCACGTCATCGGGCACTCGATGGGTGGGCTCATCGCGCGCTACTACGTGACGCGCCTCGGCGGCGACCAGCACGTGCACACCCTCGTCACGCTCGGCACCCCGCACCAGGGCAGCTACCTCGCCTACACGTGGAACAACGGGCTGACCCGCCAGCTCCGCCCGGGCAGCGCCCTCATGGACGAGCTCGCCGCCCCGGTCAAGGAGTGCCAGACGCGCTTCCTCGTCTACTGGTCCGACCTCGACCAGGTCGTCATCCCCCAGCACAATGCCGCGCTGCACCACGCCGACCTCAACGTGCACAACATCGCCCTGCACGGCGTCGGACACATGAGCCTGCCGATCACGAGCAGCGTGGTGCACGGCATCTCCACCGCGCTGGCCCACCTCGACACCTCGGGCGCGACGGTCACCCCCGGAGTCAGCTCCCTGGGCAGTCGGCGCTCCGGCCCCGCGACGAAGCCGCCCCGCGAGGGTGCCGCGGGTCGCGCCTCGGCGTCGCGCTGACGCCCTCTGCCGCGGACCCGAGTCGGCCGGACGTCTGGGCGGCAGGCCCGCGTGTGGATCACCTGGGTGCGCGGCCGTGCGGATGTCCTAGGGTCGTGCCCAGTCGCGTCCCTCCACCGCGACGCCGAACGGCCAGGGACGTGGCTGATTTTGGATCACGAAATGGTCACGTTACGCTGACCGCTCTCCCTTCTGTGACCGATAGGTAAGTCTTTCGTGCCCAAAACCCGATACTCCGGCCGGCACCGGCCGGCAGCCAAGCCTGCGCGGGGCCGACAGTTCGTCGTCCCCCTGGCGCTGTTCTCCGCGACCGTCGCCGGCAGCCTCGTCGCCCGTGACGCCGGCGCGAGCGAGCTGCCCCAGGCGGCTGCCATGAAGAACGTGTCGAACTCGGCCGCACTCGGTGTCACCGAAGACTCCGCCGCCGTAGCTGCGGCGGCGAACCGCACCGGCTCCCGCTCCTCGCGCGACATGGCGCGGGACGCCAAGACCCTCATCATTGGCGCGAGCCGGAGCGCGGCCCAGACTGCGGCCCAGACTGCCGCCCAGGCCCAAGCCGCGGCTGCCGCCGCCCAGGCCAAGCGCGACGCGGCCGCCCGCGCGGTCGCCCAGGCCCACCGCTGGGTCTCCCCCGTCGCCGGCTACACGCTCACCTCCGGCTTCGGCATGCGCTGGGGCAAGATGCACCCGGCCCAGGACCTCGCCTGCCCGGTCGGCAGCCCGGTCCACGCGCTCTCGAGCGGCACCGTGGTCTTCGCCGGATGGTCCACCGAGGGCTACGGCAACTTCGTCAAGATCCGCTACTGGGACGGCACCGTCTCCTGGATGGCGCACAACAGCCGCCTCCTCGTCGCCGTCGGCGACCAGGTCTCCCCCGGACAGCAGATCGCCTTCAGCGGCAGCACCGGCCACTCGACCGGCCCGCACGTGCACCTCGAGATCCACCCCGGCGACGGCAGTGCCGTCGTCCCCACCACGTGGCTCGCCGCGCGGGGCGTCACCCTCTGACCGACGCCCATTGCGACACGAGGCCCGTCCCCCTCGTGGGGGCGGGCCTCAGAGCTTGACGAGCGGGGCGTAGCGCAGCAGGAGTCGCTTGGTCCCCGTGTCGGCGCCGAAGTCGACGTGGGCCATCGACTTGTCGCCGTCGCCCTCGACGCGGACCACGGTGCCCAGGCCGAACGAGTCGTGCGTGACGCGGTCGCCTGACTGGAGCGCGATGACGGGGCGCTTGCCGGCGCTGCGCACCCCGGGACGGGCCGCCAGCGTCGCAACGGCGGGGCGGTCGGAGCCGCGGGCACCGCTGAACGACGGGCCGAGGCGCTGCCAGTCGAGCAGGTCGCCGGGGATCTCGTCGAGGAAGCGCGACGGCGGGTTGTACTGCGGCGCTCCCCACGCGGACCGGACGGCAGCGCGCGAGAGGTAGAGCCGCTCGCGGGCCCGCGTGATGCCGACGTAGGCGAGACGACGCTCCTCCTCGAGCTCCTTGGGGTCACCGAGCGCGCGCATGTGCGGGAAGGTGCCGTCCTCGAGGCCGGTGAGGAAGACGACGGGGAACTCGAGGCCCTTGGCCGTGTGCAGCGTCATCAGGGTGACGACGCCCTGCGCCTTGGCCTCCGGCTCGTCCGGGATCTCGTCGGCGTCGGCGACGAGCGAGACCTGCTCGAGAAACTCTTCGAGCGCACCTGCGGGGCCGACGTCCTCGGGCTCGACGCCCGGCGCCAGCTCGCCGCCGGACTCCTGGAGCTCGGTGGCGCGGCGGTCGTCGTACTCCTGCGCGACGGCGACGAGCTCGGCGAGGTTCTCGACGCGGGTCTCGTCCTGCGGGTCGTGGCTCGCTCGGAGCTCGGCGAGGTAGCCGCTCTCCTCGAGCGTCATCTCGAGCAGGGCCGCGACGCTGTCGTCGGCCTCGTAGGAGGTGCGGAGCTTCTCCAGCAGCGCGGTGAAGCCGTTGATGGCGGCAACCGAGCGGGTCGCGATGCCCGGAGCGTCCTCGGCGCGGCCGAGCGCCGCGACGAACGGGATGCGCTCGCGCTCGGCGAGGGCCGCCACGCAGGCCTCGGCGCGGTCGCCGATGCCGCGCTTGGGCGTGTTGAGGATGCGGCGCAGGTTGACCGTGTCGGTGGGGTTGGACACGACGCGGAGGTAGGCCAGGGCGTCCTTGACCTCGCGCCGCTCGTAGAAGCGGGTGCCGCCGACCACCTTGTAGGGGAGGCCGACCCGCACGAGCACCTCCTCGATGGCCCGGCTCTGCGCGTTGGTGCGGTAGAAGACCGCGACGTCGCCGGGCTTGACGCCCTTGTCGGCGAGGTCGTCGATCTCCTTGGCGATGAAGGCCGCCTCGTCGTGCTCGTTGTCGCCGACRTAGCCGGTGATCATCGGCCCGTCACCGGAGTCGGTCCAGAGGTTCTTGGCGCGGCGCGCCTCGTTGCGGGCGATGACGGAGTTGGCGGCGCGCAGGATGCGCTGCGTCGAGCGGTAGTTCTGCTCGAGCAGGATGGTGCGGGCGTCGGGGTAGTCGTTCTCGAACTCGAGGATGTTGCGGATCGTCGCGCCGCGGAAGGCGTAGATCGACTGGTCGGAGTCGCCGACGACGCACAGCTCGGCCGGCGGGACGGCATAGGCCCCCTCGGGTCCCTTGACCTCGCCGACGAGCTCCTTGATGAGCTGGTACTGCGCCTGGTTGGTGTCCTGGTACTCGTCGACGAGCACGTGCCGGAAGCGACGGCGGTAGTACTCCGCGACGTCGGGGAAGGCCTGCAGGACGTTGACCGTCATCATGATGATGTCGTCGAAGTCGAGGGCGTTGGCCTGGCGCAGGCGGCGCTGGTACTGCGTGTAGGCGTCGGAGACGGTGCGCTCGTAGTGGTTGCCCTCGGTGACCTGCGAGGCGTAGGTCTCCTCGTCGATGAGGTCGTTCTTGAGGTTGCTGACCTGCGCCGAGAAGCCGCGCGGCGGGTAGCGCTTCGGGTCGAGGTCGAGGTCGCGCAGCACGAGGCTCATGAGGCGCTGGCTGTCGGCGGCGTCGTAGATCGAGAAGGTCGACTTCATCCCGACCTTGGCCGCCTCGCGCCGCAGGATGCGCACGCACGCGGAGTGGAAGGTCATGACCCACATGGCGCGGGCGCGGGGGCCGACGAGCGCCGCGACGCGCTCGCGCATCTCGGCCGCCGCCTTGTTGGTGAAGGTGATGGCGAGGATCTGGCCCGGCTGCGCGCCACGCTCGCCGAGCAGCCAGGCGATGCGGTGGGTCAGCACGCGGGTCTTGCCCGAACCCGCGCCGGCGACGATGAGCAGCGGGGTGCCCTCGTGGACGACCGCCTCGCGCTGCTCCGGGTTGAGCCCCTCGAGCAGCACGGCCGGGTCGAGGTCGGCGCGGCCCTGCGGCGCCGTGTCGACGCCGCCGCGCGCTGCGGCCTCTGCCCACGTCGGGACGCCCTGCTCGGTGACGTCCCCACCGCGCCCGGTGCGGGCGGTGGGTCCGGAGCCGCCAGCGGCGCCCTGACCGTGCTCGAAACCGGGGATGGGGAGGTCGTCGAAGAGCGTGCTCATGATCGGTCCAGCCTACGTCGAACCACCCACAGCCCCGGACCACGACGCACAGCCGGTCGCGCCGGGAGAGGATGGGCGCGTGAGCGACTTCGAGATCCGGTCGGCCTCGGTCGCCGACGTGCCCGACCTCATCCGCCTCGTCCGGGAGCTGGCGGCCTACGAGAAGGAGCCGGACGCCGCCATTGCGACACCCGACCAGTTCCGGGAGGCGCTGTTCCCTGCTCACGGCGACCCCACGGCATACGCCCTCGTGGGGGTGCGGGAGGGCGCGGTCGTCGCGATGGCGATCTGGTTCCGGAGCTTCTCGACGTGGACCGGCCAGGCTGGGATCTGGCTCGAGGACCTCTTCGTCGAGCCCGACCAGCGCGGCCACGGCCTCGGCAAGGCCCTGCTCGCCCGCCTCGCGCAGCTGTGCGTCGAGCGCGGCTGGACCCGGCTCGAGTGGAATGTGCTCGACTGGAACACGCCCTCGATCGACTTCTATCGCGCCCACGGCGCCCGCTCGCTCGACGACTGGATCACCTTCCGCGTCGACGGGGACGCCCTGCCGCAGCTGGCGGCGATGCGGTGACGCGCCCGCCCCGCCGGATGGGCTCGGCCGACGTCCTGTGGCTCAACATGGACCGGCCGACCAACCTCATGGTCATCGTGTCGGTCGTGCTGCTCGAGTCGGTGCCCGACTGGGACCGTGTCCTCGACCTGATGCGCACCCGGATCCTCGAGCCCTACCCCGTCTTCAGCCAGCGGCCGAGACGACCCGGACGCACCCTCGGCCGCTACCGCTGGGAGGACGACCCGGACTTCCACCTCGCACGGCACGTGCGCCGAGCGACCCTCTCCGGCAAGGGAACTGCTGCCGAGGCCGATACCGAGCTGCAGGCCTACATCGAGGAGCACCTGCCGCACCCGTTCGACCGGTCGCGTCCGCTCTGGGAGGTCCACCTCGTCGACGGGCACGGGTCGGGGGCCGCCCTCGTCTTCCGCATCCACCACGCGCTCGCCGACGGGATCGCCCTGACCCGAGTGCTGCTCGGCCTGACCGAGGACGCCGACGGGGTGCCGGGAGACCTCGTCGGACCGCCGGCGGCCACCGACCTCCCGACCATGCCCCTCGGCGCCGACGCGTCCTCGGGGGCCATCGGCTCCGGCGTCCGCCTCGTGCTGGCCTCCGCTCGATCGGGGTGGGATCAGCTGCGCGCCAAGGGCGCCCGAGCTGCCGTGACCGACGCGGCCGGCCTCACCCTCCGGACCGGACAGGTCGTCTCCGACCTGCTGCTCACGACGAACCCGGCCAGCGCGGTCGGTGGCGTGCCCGGGCAGCGCAAGCGTCTCGTGTGGACCCAGCCGCTGCCGCTCCCGGGTCTCAAGCAGGTCGGCAGGCTCGTCGGCGCCACCCTCAACGACGTGCTCATGAGCGCCGTCGCGGGCGCCCTGCACGCCTACCAGGACGAGCACGGCCGCACCCCCGTCGACCTCGCGACGATGGTGCCGGTCAACGTCCGCCCGCTCGACGCGCCGCTGCCGCGCGAGCTGGGCAACCGCTTCGCCCTCGTCTTCCTCCGCTTCCCGAGCCGCGACGCCACGCCGCTCGGTCGACTCGCGCTGTCCAAGGCCCGGATGGACTGGCTCAAGGCCTCCCCCGAGTCCGCGCTCACCTTCGCCCTGATCTCCACCATCGGCCGCTTCCCCGCCGGCATCGAGCGCCGCGTGGTGGACTTCTTCGCCAACAAGGCCATCGGTGTCACGACGAACGTCGCCGGGCCCAGGGAGCTCCGCCATCTCGCGGGGGTGCCGGTGACGGGGGTGCTGGGCTGGGTCCCCGGTTCGGGGCGGCACACGGTGGGGTTCTGCATCGTCACCTACGACGACGCCGTCCGCATCGGGATCATGGCCGACGAGTCCGTCCTGCCGGATCCCGAGGCCCTGCTGTCGGCCCTCGAGGACGAGGTGGCACTCCTGGTGCGCATCGGTGCCGCTGGGCCCACCTAGCGGAAGCGGAAGCGTCGTCGGTCGTAGGGTGGCGAGCATGAACCGAGCGACCAGCGTCTTCGTCTCCGAGCCCGGTGACGGCACCGTCCTGCAGGTCCGCGACCACGACCTCCCCGATCCCGGCGAGGGCGAGGTGCAGGTCGAGGTGGCCGCCGCCGGCGTCAACTTCATCGACGTCTACAAGCGCCAGGGCGTCTACCCCGTCCCGACGCCGTTCGTCCTCGGCGAGGAGGGCGCCGGCACCGTCACCGCCGTCGGTCCGGGGGTCTCCGGCGTGGCTGTCGGGGACCGGGTCGCGTGGTGCCAGGCGTCCGGCAGCGAGTCCACGGTCGTCAACAAGCCCGCGCGCCTCGTCGTCCCCGTGCCCGACGGTGTCGACCTCGAGGTCGCCGCCGCCGCCATGCTCCAGGGCCTCACCGCGCACTACCTCGTCACGAGCACGTATGCCGTCGGCCCGGGTGACGTCGCCCTCGTGCACGCCGCGGCCGGTGGGGTCGGGCAGCTCCTCGTCCAGATGGTCACGGCCCGCGGCGGCGTCGTCGTCGCGACGGCCGGGTCCGACGAGAAGCTCGAGATCGCAAGGGCGCTCGGGGCCCAGCACCTCATCAACTACTCCACGGTCGACGACCTGGCGGCCGCCGTGCGCGAGGCCGCCGGGCGCGGTGTCGACGTCGCCTACGACGGGGTCGGCAGGTCGACGTTCGACGCCTCGCTCGCGTCGTTGCGACCGCGCGGCACGATGGTCCTCTTCGGCGGGGCGAGCGGGCAGGTGCCGCCCTTCGACATCCAGCGGCTCAACAGCAGCGGCTCGCTCTTCCTGACGCGCCCGACGCTCGCCCACTACGTCGCCGAGCGCGAGGAGTACGAGTGGCGGGCCGGCGAGGTGCTCGGCGCCGTCGCCGACGGGTCGCTCAAGATCGCCATCGGCGGCCGCTACCCGCTCGCCGAGGCCGCGGCGGCCTACGAGGCCCTCGAGGGGCGGCGGACGACGGGCAAGCTCATCCTGGTGCCCACCGCATGAGCCGCACGCTCTTCCGGCACGACCGCATCTGGACCGGTGACGCCGAGAACCCCTGGACCGACGCGCTGCTCGTCGAGGACGGACGTGTCGTCGCCGTCGGTGCCGAGGCCGTCAAGGCGGGCGCGGCGGCTTACGGTGGTGGCGGCGTCGAGGTCGTCGAGCTGCCCGGCGCCCTCGTCATGCCCGGCCTGCACGACGCCCACATCCACACCGAGTGGCTCTCGCGGGACCTGTCGTCCGTCGACCTGCGCGAGGCACGATCGCTGGAGGAGACGCTCGAGCTCGTCCGCACCCACGCGGAGGGACTGCCCGAGGGCGAGTGGCTGCACAGCGGACGCTGGAACCACAACCGCTGGGCGGACCCGGAGCAGCCCGACCGCCATGCCCTCGACTCCGTGTCCGGCGACCGGGTGGCCGCGCTGTCGAGCGTCGACGGCCACACCATCTGGGCCAACTCCCTTGCCCTGCGCCTCGCGGGCGTCACGCGTGAGACCCCGGACCCGGTGGGTGGCGAGATCGCGCGCGACGCGTCGGGAGAGCCGACCGGCATCCTGCGGGAGTCGGCCCAGGAGCTGCTCGACGCRATCCCCCGCGAGGAGTCGCCGCTGCGGCCGTGGCTCGAGCGCTGCCAGGACTGGCTGCTGTCGGTCGGCCTGACGAGCATCACCGACATCGACGGTGAGGACGCGCGGGCGGCCTACGCCGACCTGCACGCCGACGGCCTCCTGCGGCTGCGCGTCACCAAGTGCACGCGCGACCCCGACCTCGAGCTCGCGATCGCCGAGGGCCGCCGCTCGGGCCAGGGCGACGACGTCTTCCGCGTCGGCCCGGTCAAGTTCTTCAGCGACGGCGCGCTCGGCTCGCACACGGCCCACATGACCGAGCCGTTCATCGGCCACGAGGGCTGTGGCATCGCCGCGATGCCCTACGACGTGCTCCTCGAACGCACCCTGCTCGCAGCCCGATCCGGCCTCGACGTCGTCACCCACGCCATCGGCGACGAGGCGAACCGTCTCGTCCTCGACGTATTCGAGGCGGTCCGCGGCGAGGGACTCGACAGCCTGCTCCGCATCGAGCACGCGCAGCACGTGCGGCCCGTCGACATCCCCCGGTTCCGGGCGCTCGACGTCGTCGCCTCGATGCAGCCGACCCACTGCACGGCCGACCTCGAGCTCGCCGACGAGATCATCGGCCCGCGCCGGCTCGCTTCGTATGCCTGGCGCAGCTTCCTCGACGCCCGCGTCCGCGTGGCCTTCGGCTCGGACGCACCGGTCGAGGACCCGAACCCGTTCTTCGGGCTCCACGCCGCCGTGACGAGGCAGCGGGCCGACGGGCAGCCGATCGGCGGGTGGCGGCCCGAGGAACGGGTCACCCTCACCGAGGCCGTCCACGCCTTCACCGTCGCTGCGCACGAGTCGGTCGGGCGCACCGACGTCGGCCGCCTCGTGCCAGGTCAGCTCGCCGACCTCGTCGCAGTCGACCGCGACCTGTGGGCGCTCGAGCAGTCCTCGCCGGCCGACATCCGCGACACCGTGGTGCTCCAGACCTGGGTGGGCGGCGACCTCGCCTTCGAGCGGATCTGAGGCACCCGGCATACCCACGACACCCGGATGACGAGCCAGTCGTCGAGGACGAGCTCGTCATAGCGCCAGCAGTCGGCGTCGATGGCCCGCTCACTCGTGTGGAACTCGTGGCTGTCGCCCTCGACGACGAGTCGCAGCCAGCGACCGCGCGCCACCCGGCGAATGGCACCGCAGCGGAGGGCCTCGTCGAGAGCGGTTCGACCGACCGCACTCCTCAGCTCGGCGTGGGTCGCACACCGCCGCGCCGCCGCATCGCCGTGATGATGTCCATCGCGGCAGCGCGGCCGATGCCGGGCGGCCTGCGCTGCGGTCATCCACAGCCGACCGAACGGGTGGGTGACCGCCGTCGATCAGGTCAGCCGGGGACGACGGCCAGCAGGAGCGTCGCGAACCACGTGAGGGCGGCGACGACGAGCAGGAAGACGCCGATGATGGCCATGTTGCCGGCACCGTCAGCGCGTGACACCCGGCGCCGTCGCCGACCCACGACCACCAGGGTCAGCCCCGCGACGAGCCAGACGAGGCCGATGAGCAGACCCGCGAGAACGCCTGCGTCCCAACGCATCTCAGTCGACGACCCAGATCACGGGCGACGTCACCAGATCGCGGCGACGAGCACGTTGACGACCGCGCCGCCACCAGCGGCGTCGAGCAGGTTGCCGGTGTCCTTGCCCCTGCGACCACGGGTAGCACCGATCTCGGCGGCAGCCACCACACCGAGCGCGATGACGAGCTTGACCGCGATCTTGGCGTTGTTGACCGTGTGCTCGTCGTCCTTGATCGCCGAGGCGATGCCGACGAGGGCCAGACCCGTCAGGAGCTGCGCCCGCGCACCCCACACGATCGGCGCGATCACGGTCCGGCCGCTGCGGACGGCGATCCAGCCGCCCACGATCGCGGCCATGCCGAGCAGGTGGAGCGCGACGATGAGGTTGTAGACGAAGTCCATGGCCGACATCCTACGAAGCGTCGTGCGTGCCGCCCGCGCTGCCCTCTCCGGCTGCGAGGTCGATCAGGGCGTCGAGGCGGCGCCACGACGAGGCGAGCGGGTAGTCGCCGAGGTCCTGCACCGGCACCCAGCGGGCGTCGGAGGTCGTGCCGCCGACGTCGTGGATCACGACGTCCCGCGGGTCCGGACACGTCGCTTCATAGACGATGCGCACCGCGTGGAAGTCCTCGAGCGTGCCCGAGGGCGAGCGCCCGACCCAGTGGTGCGACTGGACCGTGAGAAGCCCGCCGAGCTCGACGTGCTGCCCTGTCTCCTCCCACACCTCGCGGTGGACGCCGTCGACGGGCGTCTCACCCTCGTCCAGGCCGCCACCGGGCAGGCCCCAGTCGCCCGCCACGTGGGTCTGGGTGTTGAACTGGGTCAGCAGCAGCCCTCGAGCGCTCGTCACGACGGCGTATGCCGCGACGCGCTGGTAGGGCTCGCCGACCTCCCCGTCGCCGACGCCCGCGTCACGGGCAGCGCCTTCGTGCCGAGGACGTATGCCGTCCAGCTCGCGCACGCGGTAGCCCAGCTCGAGCGTTCCGTCGTCGCGCATCGTCGCGAAGAACGGCGACTCGATGGCCCACCCCGCCGCTCCGAGGACGACCTCCGGATGATCGCCGTGGCCCAGGCGCACCTCGACCACGCGCCGGTCGTCCGCGTCGAGCGCCACGACGACCAGGCCGCCGGGCACGTTCGTCCTCATCGGCGGACCAGACCCAGTGCGCGTTCGTACTCCGCCACGGCGAGGGACGCGACGTGAGACCACTCCTGCTCCGGCGGGTGGGTGGTGTTCCAAGCCCTCATCCGCGCGACCTCTCCAGGATCCTTGGCCAGGCGAACGATGGCCGACGACATCTGCGAGTCGCTCGACACGACAAGCCCGTTCACGCCATCTGTCACGAACTCACCGACGCCAGAACCGGATCGGCCGATGACCGGAAGCCCGACGGTCCGCGCCTCGAGAGATGCGATCCCGAACGACTCGAGACGAGCGGGTGACAGGTAGACGTCGGCGGCGGCATACAACTGGCGCAGCTCGTCGCGAGGCACCCGCCCCGGCAGCGACACCCAGTCGAGGCGGTGCTCGCGCACGAGGGCCTCCACCTTGCGGCGGTCGGGCCCCTCCCCCAGCACGGTCAACGACACGGAGCCGGGTCCGGCCGCCCGCGCGGCCTCGGCCACGAGCTCCACGAGAGCGGCCGGTCGCTTGCGGGGCGCGAGGCGCATGGCCGTGACGAGGCGCAGCGGACCCGGCTCGCGGACGACCGGACCCACGGCCCACCGGGCGACGTCGATTCCGTTGGGCAGCACCCCGACCGAGACGCCCGACCCAACGAGCCGGCGCAGCGGCTCGGCGGCAACGTCGGACACGGCCGACATGGCCACGCCGCGCGCCGCCCACCGGCGCACGAACCGGGCCGCCCGGAAGACCGGCGCCACCCCCGCGAGCATGCAGTGCCATGTCATCGCCGTCGGCAACCCCAGACCCACCGTGACCCGCGTGCTGTCCCAGGCGAACGGCGAGACGACCCCGGTCTGGACGTGCGCGACGTCGAAGCCGCCTTCGACGAGCCGACGGCGCAGCTCCGCGGGCGCGAACGGGTTGATCGGCAGCTCCCACGGCATCCGGGCGGCCAACCGGTGCACCGGCACGCCGTCGACGACGGTCAGGGTCCCGTGCATCTCGCCGTCGGCACCCCGTGTCGCGGTGAACACCTCGACCTCGTGGCCGGCTGCCTGCAGGTGCTGGGCCAGGTCGTGCGTCTGGACCTCGATCCCGCCCAGCCGGGGCAGGTAACAGTCGGACAGGAGGGCCACCTTCACGGAAGACACTGTGCCATGGGCCAAGATGGGTGACTGTGCCGCACACGCTCCTGGCCTTCCACGCGCATCCCGACGACGAGGCCCTGCTGACCTCGGGGACGATGGCGCGCGCTGCCGCGGAGGGCCACCGGGTCGTCGTCGTCGTCGCGACGGACGGCGAGCTCGGTCTCGCCTCGAGCGAGTTCACCGACACAGGCACCCTCGCCGCGACCCGGATGGACGAGCTGCGCGCGAGCGCCAGGGCCCTCGGCGTGGCCCGGGTCGAGCACCTCGGTTACGCCGACAGCGGTCTCGGACCCGAGGTCGCCCCCGACCCGCCCGGCACGACCCGGTTCGTGCGCGCCGACGTCGAGGAGGCCGCCCAGCGGCTGGCCGCGATCCTGCGCGAGGAGCACGTGGACGTGCTGCTCCACTACGAGCCCAACGGCGGCTACGGCCACCCCGACCACCAGCAGGTGCACCGGGTCGGCCGCCGCGCAGCCGAGCTCGCCGGCACGCCGAAGGTCCTCGAGGCCACCGTGCCGCGCGACACGATCTGCCGCGCCATCGACCTCGCCGCCAGGGTCTACCGCTTCCCGCCCGAGTTCGACCGGTCGAGCTTCGACCGCGCCTTCTCGGCCCGCAGCGAGATCACGCATCGGATCAGCGTGCGCCGCCACATCGCCGCCAAGCGCGCCTCGATGCGCGCCCACGTGTCGCAGGCGACCGCCGACGGTGGCGCCGACCGCACCCTGGCCGCCTTCCTGCGCATCCCGCGCCCGCTCTACGACCTCGTCTTCGGGCGCGAGTGGTTCGTCGACCGCGCGGCCCGGCCCGGCGACCCCATCCGGCGGGACGTCTTCGACGGGCTCGCCTGACGCAGACTCGTGGCCTCTCGACGGTTGGGAGGCGGCCATACGTGGCCTCTCGACGGTTGGGAGGCGGGTCTGGGGGATGGCGTATGCCGTTCGGGCTGGTTGTTAGAACCGTCCGATCGGCGGTCGCCGTGTTCGGCGCGGCGGAGAATGACGGTGTGACCTGGTGGCGCGGCCGCTCACCCGTCGCCGCGGTCGAGCAGATCCGCACGGTCGCCGACGGGCTGCACACGCGCAACTGCCGCCTCCGCCCGGCGCGTGCGCTCCTCGACCGGCTCGAGAGCGAGCTGGTCCCCCACGAGCGCGCGCGGACGGCGCCACGCGCCCGGCTGACCCGCGGGAGCCACCGACATACTGGACGTGCCGCGCGGCGCGGCAGCACACCGGGAGGACGCTCGAATGACGGAGGGACTGGAGCACACGTGGGTGGCCCACTACGCCGAGGGGGTGCCTGCCGAGATCGAGCCGCCCGGCACCTCGCTCGTCGACCTGCTGGCCGGGGCCGTGGAGGCCTACGGGTCGCGGCCGGCCCTCGAGTTCTTCGGCGCCGAGCTGACCTACGCCGAGCTCGGACGTCGGGTGAGCTCGCGGCCGAGGGCCTGCGCCGCCTCGGCGTCCGCACCGGCGACCGGGTGGCCCTCGTGCTGCCGAACTGCCCCGAGCACATCGTCGCGTTCTACGCGGTGCTCCGGCTCGGTGCGGTCGTCGTCGAGCACAACCCGCTCTACACGCCGACGGAGATGGCCCACCAGTTCGGCGACCACGGAGCAACCGTCGCGGTGGCCTGGGACAAGGTCGCCGCCACGGTGGCCGGACTGCCGGGGGTCGAGCACGTCGTCGCCGTGGACCTGCCGGCCTCGATGCCGTGGACGAAACGGGTGGCCCTGCGGCTCCCCCTGCGCCGCGCGCGGGAGCTGCGAGCCCAGCTCACGGGCCCGGCGCCCGGCACGACACCGTGGCCCGACCTGCTCGGGCACGGTCCCCTCGACTCCTCGGTGCCCCGTCCTGCCGTCGACGACCTCGCGGCGATCCAGTACACGAGCGGCACGACCGGCGTCCCGAAGGGCGCCATGCTGAGCCACCGCAACCTCGTGGCCAACGCCGCGCAGGGCCGCGCCTGGGTGCCCGGCCTGCGCCCCGGGCACGAGGTCGTCTACGCGGTGCTGCCGATGTTCCACGCCTACGGCCTGACCCTCTGCCTGACCTTCGCCATGAGCACGGGAGCGCGGCTCGTCCTCTTCCCGAGGTTCGACGTCGACCTCGTGCTCGCGGCCGCGAAGAAGCACCCGCCGACGTTCCTGCCGGCTGTCCCACCGATCTACCAGCGGCTTGCCACAGCCGCCCGTGAGCGCGGGATCGACCTGACGGCAACGAGGTTCGCGATCTCCGGCGCCATGGCGCTGCCGCGCGAGACCCTCGAGCTCTGGGAAGACGTGACCGGCGGCCTGCTCGTCGAGGGTTACGGTCTCACCGAGACCTCACCTGTGGCTATCGGCAACCCGATCGGTCTCGACCGTCGGCCGGGCGCGGTGGGCGTCCCCTTCCCGAGCACCGACATCCGCGTCGTCGACCCTGACGACCCGACCCGCGACCGGGACCCGGGCGAACGCGGCGAGCTGCTCATCCGCGGGCCGCAGGTCTTCGGCGGCTACTGGGGCAAGCCCGAGGAGACAGCAGCATCCCTGCTCGACGGTGGCTGGTTCCGCACCGGAGACATCGTGTCCGTCGACGCCGACGGTTTCGTCTCGGTGGTCGACCGCATCAAGGAGCTCATCATCACCGGTGGTTTCAACGTCATGCCGTCGGAGGTCGAGGCCGTGGTGCGCACCACCCCAGGCGTCACCGATGCCGCCGTGGTCGGCCTGCCCAAGGCCGACGGCAGCGAGGAGGTCGTGGCCGCGGTCACGACCGAGCCAGGCGTCGAGCTCGACGTCGAGGACCTGCGCGCCCGCTGCCGGTCGAACCTCGCCGCCTACAAGGTGCCGAGGCGCGTCGTCGTCGTCGACGAGCTGCCCCGGTCGCAGATCGGCAAGGTCCTGCCCCGGCAGGTGCGCGACTCGCTCATCGAGAGCTGACGCGCGGACGCGTCACCCGGGCGGACGGCATACGCCGTCACAACYCCGCCCCGGCGGAGTTGGYGCGGCCAGAACCGGCCAGATCACCATCACAACTCCGCCCSGGCGGAGATGTTTCAGGCAGTGGGCATCTCGAAGACGACGGCCATGGGGGTCTGCTCGGACCCCTGACCCAGGGGGTTGTCGGCGAACATCGCCTCGTAGCGCCCCTTGGGACCGGGCGCGTCCATGCCGAGGACGTTGCGGCCGATGTCGTTGGCGTCCATGACGATCGTGCCGCCGAACGTGCTCCGGTAGGCCTCGGGTACGCGAGCCCGGATCGCCGCGGAGAGGCGCGCGGCGACCTCGTCCGGGTCCTTGGGCGCGAGCTTCGCCGACACGTTGGCCGGGTAGACGGAGTACTCGGTCGGCCCGTCGATGGCGCTGATGTCGTTGCCGACGAGCTCGTAGAAGAGGCCCTTGCGACCGAGGACCTTGCCGACCGCGCCGCCGGCAGAGGCGTAGAGCACCCGGGGCAGCCCAACCTCCTCGATGGCGAGCTGCATGGTGAAGGGCGAGCCGAGCCCGATCCCCGCGGGCGTCCGGGTGACGTAGCGCGAGAGGACCCGCGCCGGGCGCGAGACCTTGATGTCCCAGATGAAGTACGAGCGGCCCTGCGTGATGGCGACGATCTTCTCCGAGATGAAGAAGTACCACTTGCCCGTCGTCGCGCCGGCGTGCTCGGCGCCGGCGTCGGGCAGCCCGGCGAAGAACCTGTCGATGTAGCCCAGCGTCTTGGCGTCGAGGTCGTCCTCGCGGGCGTAGAGCTCGGTGCGCAGCGGGTAGCGGCGCACGGCCGTGCCGTCCGTCGTCACGAGGTCCAGCTGCTTGCGCGCGTTGGCCTCGTAGTCGGTCTTGACGCGGGGGGCCGGAGCCTCCTCCGGCTTGTCGTCGAAGAACTCCTGCAGCCACAGCTCGAGGTTGAGCAGGCGCCAGAACGTCATGGAGTCGACGTCGTTGGTGCCCTTGATCCAGCCCTCGAAGGCGTGCAGCACCGCGGTCTGGTCGAAGTACGGACGGTTCGCGAACGACTCGGACAGGAAGATGCCGTAGAGGTGGTTCTTCAGGCGCATGAACCACTCGCCCTGCGGGGTGGTGAAGCCGATCTTGTTGCGGCGCCGGTTGATCGACTCGGGCAGCAGGTCACGGGTGGCGTCGCGCAGGACCCGCTTGTTCCAGCCGTCCTTGATGATCGCCTCGTCCGAGAGGCTGAAGATGAACTTCACGACCTCCTTGTCGAGGAACGGCACGCGTCCCTCGAGGGAGAACCGCATCGTGTTCTTGTCCTCGTAGCGCAGCAGGGACGGCAGCGAGCCGACGAAGAGGTCCTCGATGAGGCGCTTCTTGAGGTTGCTCCCCTCGGTGGCGTAGCGCTCGCCCGTGTGTGCCGCGACGAAGTCGCGCCCGAGCAGCGACGTCGTGGGCACGCCCTTGCGTCCGCGCAGCTTGGCCTTGAGCTTGAACCTGCCGAGCCGGTAGAGCACGTCGAGCGACTTGCTCAGCTCGGCGGCGGCCTTGAGGGCCCCCTGCTCGCGCAGCTGGCGGAGGTAGACGAAGTAGTAGGGGATGTAGCCGGCCATCATCTCGTCGGCGCCCTGGCCGTCGAGCAGGACCGTGACGTGCTTGGTCGCCTCGCGCATGACCTGGTACTGCGCGTAGGGCCCGCTGCTGATGAGCGGCTCCTCCTGCGTGCGCACGAAGTCGACGAGGTCCTCCTTGAACTCGGAGGGCGTCGGCTTGATCTTGTGGCCGGCGACGTGCCCGCGGCAGATGTCGAGGACGTCGTCGACGTAGCGCTCCTCGTCGTTGACGGAGTTGGGGAAGACGGCCGAGAAGGTGTTCTGGCGCGTGCCCACCGACTCTGTGGTCGCGTCGCCGTCGTTGATGAGGCGGTTGATGATGACCGCCACGGCGGAGCTGTCGAGACCACCGGAGAGGGAGGTGCCGACGGGGACCTCGGACTGCAGGCGCAGGCGTACGGCCTCGACGAGGCGGGACTTGTACTCCGCCGCCGCCCGGTCGTCGTAGGGGCGCTGCTCGGTGGCGAGCTCGGCGAGCTCCTCCTTCAGGCGCGTGAAGGGGCGTCGCTCGACCCCCGCGGCCGAGATCGTCATCATCTCGCCCGCCTCGAGGCGCTCGATGCCGTCGAAGAAGGTCTCCCGGCCGTCCTCGTGGATGCGGAAGCGCAGGTAGCGGTAGATGGTGCGGTCGTTGGGGCGCTTGTCGTAGTGGCCGCTGGCCAGGATCGGCTTGATCTCGCTGGCGTAGAGCCAGGCGTCGGCGCCGTCCGGGCCGGCACCGGGGACCCGGCAGACGTACACCGGCTTGATGCCGAAGTGGTCGCGCGCAAGGGTCAGGGCCTGCGTCTCCGAGTCCCAGATGGCGAGTCCGAACATGCCGTTGAACCGGTCGAACGCGTCGGCGCCCCACGCGGCGAAGGCCTCGAGGACGACCTCGGTGTCGCTGTCGGTCTCGAACGCGTGACCGAGGCCCTCGAGCTCGGCCCGCAGGTCGAGGTAGTTGTAGACCTCACCGTTGTAGGCGATGGTGTAGCGGCCGTCCTTGGTCTGCATCGGCTGCTGGCCGTGCGCGACGTCGATGATCGAGAGACGCCGGTGGGCGAGGCCCGCGAGTCCGTCGACGAAGATGCCGTCGCCGTCCGGGCCCCGGTGCACCTGGCAGTCGTTCATCCGCCGCAGGAGCGCCTCGTCCGTCTCGAACCCGTGGTAGCCAGCGATTCCACACATGTCGCCAACCCTAACGGGCTGACGACCGGTCGCCGCGCCGGCTCCGCGGGGCGACACGCTCGCCGAGCCGCAGCGGCCACCGCAGCAGCAGCCACAGGGTGAGCGCGCCGAGGAACATCGAGCCGACGACGTCGCTGAGCCAGTGGAAGTGCTCCCACAGGAGCGCCGCGGCGACCAGCAGGGTCCACGCTCCCGCGGCGAGCCACGCCCGTGTGCGGCGCGCGGGATGAAGCCGGGAGACGAGCTCGGCCAGGACTCCGGCGCAGATCAGCGCGGTGGCGGTGTGGCCGGACGGGTAGGACCCGTTGTCGGTGACGACCTGGCCGTATCCGGGCGCGACTCGCGGGATGACCGCCTTGCCGAGCAGCACGGCGACGGTGAGCACGGCGAGGGCAGGGGCCGCCAGGACGAGTGGCCCCCGCACGCCGATGCGGCCGGAGAGCGCCGCGACGACCGCGATGACGGCCACGACCGCCATCGCCGGGGTCGCGAGGCGGACGATGCCGAGAGCGAGCAGGTCAGGGACGRCCGGCCCGTTGCCGCGACCCGGTGTGAGGCCGTAGACCAGGTCGTCGAGCCGCGCGCTCGGGCCGCCCTGCACCACGCTCACGGTGACGACCGCGAGGCCGGCGGTCAGCAGCAGGGCGACGAGGGGCCCGGTCAGGCGGCGCCGCGCATCCTCCGGTGCGGACCGACGCGTCGGCGCCAGACTGCGG
>NZ_JBFULD010000019.1:0-22798 GCF_056400505.1 Terrabacter sp. P5_B1 | reverse complement strand
GAGCGCCAGCCACGCTGCCAGCACCACGCCCACCCAGCCGAGGAGGAGCAGCAGGACGTCGTCAGGACGGGCAGCCGCGGGGAGCGGCGCGCCCTGTCGGACGACGGTCACCAGCAGGGCCAGGGCCGCGGCAGCGACGCCGACGCCGACGAGGCCGCCCACGAGCTCTCGCGCGACTGACCGGGCACCGGGCCTCGCTCCGACCCCCACGCCGCCCCCCGCAACAGGCCGGCGCCCGCGGTGTTCGTGCCGTGCTCGTCCGGGACGCGACTCGACTCGGACGGTCGGCGCTGGTGCTGATCCCCGGTGCATGCCTTCATTCAATGTCGTTTGCTTGCGTTTGGTCAAGTATGGTTTTGCTCAAGATCTGTCGGGTGGCGCCCGATGACTCAGCGAGGGAGGGTGAGCGCATGCGGTGGGACCGGCTGTTCGACGACCTCGAGGCGCAGCTGGCTCTCGACGACGTGCGTGAGCTCGAGACGGAGGTCGCCGACCGCACGCGGCGGGAGCGAGCGCTGCTCGACGTGCACACGCGCCTGCTCGCCAACGTCGGCGCCGCCCAGGTCGGGCTGCGCCTGCCGGGACGGGCGGTCGTCGGCCGCCTCGTGGACGTGGGCCCCGACTGGGCGCTCGTCGAGACCGCACCGGGCCGGCCCGTCCTGGTGGCGCTCGCGGCGGTCCGTGCCGTGTCCGGGATCGGTCCGGGAGCACGTACCCCGTCGGTCGTGGCCCGACGGTTCGGTATCGGAGCAGCCCTGCGCGCCGTCAGCCGGGACCGGGCGGTGGTGGAGGTCGCCGACGTCGACGGACAGGCGGTGACCGGAACCATCGACGTGGTCGGCGCCGACCACCTCGAGCTCGCCGAGCACGCCTCCGACGAGATCCGGCGCACGGCCAACGTCACCGGTCGGCTGCTGGTGCCGTTCTGGTCGCTCGGGTCGGTGCGCCGCCTCTAGGTGCACGACCCCTCCGCCCGGGCAGCTGGCCCGAGCGGCCCGACCTCATTCCTCGCCGGTGCCGCCGAAGGGGTGGGCCTGCACGAAGGACTTCGTCTCGGCATACATCCGCTGGATGTAGCTCTCGAGCTCGGTGGCCTCGACGCGCCACTGGCCACGTCCGCCGATCTTGATGGCCGGCAGCTCCCCGGAGCGGACCAGAGCGTAGGCCTGCGCCGAGGAGATGTTGAGGATCTCCGACACCTCGGCTAGCTGCAGGAACCGCTGGGCCACCTTGACTCCTTCTCTGTCACCGCCTCGTCGACGGACGTCATCATCCTAGAGACCCCCGCCGCGGGCTCGCCCGTTGTCCCCACCTGTGCACGTTCGAGGGGCGGCTCGCGCCCGCGTGATGCAAGATGTTGCCGCGTCGCCCGATGTCTGCACCGGGGCGCCGCGTCTCCGCGTACGGACAACAGGGGGTCCCATGACCGAGCTGGCCAGTCCCAGCGCCAAACGCCTGCAGCGACCGTCCTGGCGGGACAGTCGACTCGTCGTGGGTCTGCTGCTCGTGGTCGTCGCGACGACCCTCGGGGCCAAGGCCGTCGCCAGCGCCGACGACCGGGTGCCGGTGTGGGTGGCCGCGAGCAACCTCGTCACGGGTGACAAGGTCGAGGAGACGTCCTTCACCCGCGCCGACGTGCGACTCGCCGACGGGATGTACGGCTACCTCGCCGCCGACGCGCCTCCACCGAAAGGCTCGTTCATGCTCCGCGACGTGCGCGCCGGCGAGCTGGTACCCGCCTCGGCCGTCGGGGATGCCGACGGCGTCGACGTGCAGCGCGTGACCGTGCGGGCCGACGCCATGTCGACGACCGGACTCGCCCGGGGCAGCCGCGTCGACGTCTTCGTCACGCCGAAGACCTCGACCCAGAGCGAGACCGGCACGACCACGACGCGCACGAAGAAGGTCCTCGAGTCCGCCGCGGTGGCGGCTGTGCTGACGAGCACCGGTGGCTTCGGGTCCGGCTCGATGACGTCGGTGCAGATCTACGTCCCCTCCGACAAGGTGCAGCCGCTCGTGGAGGCCGTGGACGCCGACGCGAAGCTGACCCTGGTGCCGGCGGTGGGCGCAGCTACCGGCGGCGGAGCATGACCGAGGTCCTGACCGCCCTCAGTCACCAGTGGGAGTCGGCAGTGGCCACGACGCTGGAGGCGGTGCGCGGTGTGACGGTGAGCCGGCGCTGCGCCGACGTCTCCGAGCTCCTGTCGGTGGCCGAGGCGGGTCTGGGCGACACCGCCGTCGTCTCCTCCGACCTGCGCGGGCTCGACCTTGCTGTCGTGRACCGCCTGAGGGCCAACCGGATCCGGGTCATCGGCGTCCACCCCGCCGATGACGAGGGCGCTGAGCGGAGGTTGCGCCAGCTCACGGTGACGACAACCCTCCCGGTCGACGCGGATGCCGACCGGTGGACGACGTCCTTCGTGCAGGGCCACGGCGCCGTCGACGAGCTGGAGGCCGCCCTCCAGGCGTCCGGGCCGTCCGCCCCGTCGGAGCCGTCGGAGCCGTCCGAGCCGTCGGAGCCGGGCGCCATGGGGACACCCGGGTCGCCGGGGGACCTGAGGGCCCCCGGAGACGCCGGACACGCCGGACACGCCGCACACGCCGCACACGCCGGCCAGTCTGCCGATCCTGGCACCGGATGGCTCCCGGCAGGTGCGGGTGGCCGAGCCTCGCCCGGCGCTGTCGACGGGACCGACGATGCGGCCCGGCCCGCAGCGGGAGCCGGCGCCGAGACCCCTCCGGCGGGCTCACGTCGCGGCCCGGACCGGGCTCCCGTCGTCGCCGTGTGGGGGCCCACCGGCGCTCCCGGACGAACGACGGTGGCGACGACGCTGGCCGCGGAGATCGCACGGCGTGGCATCGAGGTGCTGCTCGTCGATGCGGACACCTACGGCGGCTGCGTGGCGCAGACGCTGGGGCTGCTCGACGAGGCGCCCGGGATCGCCGCCGCCTGCCGTGCGGCGGACCAGGGACTGCTCGACCTGCCCGCCCTCTCGCGCATCGCGCCCACCGTCGTCCCCGGCCTGCGGGTGCTGACCGGCCTGCCCAAGGCCGAGCGCTGGCCCGAGGTCCGGGCGGCCGCGCTGGAGCGGGTGCTCGAGCTGAGCCGGTCGCTGGTGCAGGTCGTCGTGGTCGACTGCGGCTTCTGTCTCGAGGACGACGAGGAGCTGAGCTATGACACCGTCGCTCCACGTCGCAACGAGGCTACGCTGACCTCCCTCGCGGCGTCCGACCACGTCGTGGCCGTCAGCGGGGCCGACCCGGTGGCGCTCCAACGGTTCGTCCGGGGCCTGCAGGAGCTCGGCACCGTCCCGTCAGGTGAGCCGGTGCCCGTCGTCAACCGGGTCCGCAGCGCCGCAGTCGGGTCCAGGCCGGAGGCGCGCATCGCCGACTCGCTCCTGCGCTTCGCCGGGCTGACGTCGGTGCGCTTCGTGCCCGACGACCCCGGAGCGCTCGACGGGGCCCTCCTCGCGGGGCGCTCGCTCGTCGAGCACGCGCCAGACTCGCCGGTGCACGATGCCGTCGCCGACCTCGCCACGGCGCTTCTCCCGTGGACCGTCCCTGCTGGAGAGCGCCGTGACCGTCGCGGTCGGCTGGGTCGCCGACTCTCGCGTCGCAGGTCCTCGGCCGTCGCCGGGGCCTGAGCGCGACGACAGGGTCAGGGGGCGAAGAGGATCGTGAGGCCGGCCAGGGTGTAGACGATCATGACGGCCATGACCGGCACCTGACCGATCACGGCGGCGCGGCGGTCGAGCACCGTGATCGCTCGCTCGTGGGCGGCGAGGACGCCCAGGACGTGCCCGACGACGATGCTCACCGCCTGGATCGTCGCGACGAGTGTCGGCTGGATGAGCAGGTCGCTCGGGGTGAGGTCGGCGGTCCCGAGCAGGTCCGCGCCGGTGCCGAGAGGGTCGCTCAAGAGGCGCCACGCGTACTGGCCCTGGTAGACCCACAACGACCAGTAGTGCGCGACGAGGTAGCCCCCGGCGATCGGGATGAGCGACGGTGCGATGTCGCTGACGAAGGAGAAGGAGGAGGCGAAGGGCTCGCCGGAGAGCCGGACCGACACCGCCGAGGCCATCCACAGCGTCACGGCCACCAGCCCGAAGAAGGCGAGCAGCGTGGCCGTCTTCAGCAGCGACGACGGGACGGGCGAGGTCTGCACGAACGTCGCCCATGACAGGTTCGCCGAGAAGCCGTCGTATGCCGTGCCGCCGAGCATGACGGCGACCGTGGGCACGAGCCCACGCTGGCCCCGCAGGCCGTTGACGCCGTGCAGCGGGGTGCGCAGCACCCACCGGCCGTCGCGGCGCCGGCCTAGCGGTGAGAGCAGGCCGAGCAGTCGTGACCACGCCTCGAACGGGTCGGCGAGGTCGAACCACGTGCGACCGAAGACGGCGGCACCGAGCAGGGACACGGCGAAGAAGCCGGCGATGAGGAACCGGAGGAAGCCCAGGGACGTGTTCTCCTCGGCGACGAGCTCGACCCACGTGAAGGTACCGAGCCCGACCGCGGCGGGCCACAGTCCCCAGCGATAGGGCAGCACCGCGAGGTCGGGTGGGACGCGGGCCAGCCGGAGCAGCCCGGCGTGCAGCGCCCGGAGCGGGTTGATGACGCGCCACACGGGGCCGAGGAGCATGGAGGAGAAGGCGAGGCCGACCCAGAACCACACGTAGACGACCTGCGGCACCGGGTTGCGCGCCGAGTCCGGTCCGAGGACGAGCGCGCCCAGCGTCCACACGGTGAGGACCGCCGCGAGGACGCGGGCCACGACGCGCAGCCATCGTGAGTCGAGCACGGCGGCGACCTGGTCCGGCAGCAGCCGGCCGTCGGTGTCGCGTAGGCGCGGCTCCCGCCACAGCGTGCCGATGGCGACGAACGAGATGACCAGGGCCGCGACGGCGGCGACGACGAGGGCCGTGAACGGCAGCGGCAGGTCGCTGCGGCTGCCGACACCGTGGGCCGGGGCCACCGCAGGGGCGAGGAGGGTCACGGTCAGCGGACGGCGACCGTGAGCAGGGTCAGCGCCGGGTCGTGCGTCTCGACCTCGTAGGAGCCGGCCTCCTTGCCGGTCAGCCTCAGCGTCGTCGGCACGCCGGCCTTGAGTGACTCCTCGACGTCGAAACCGTGCGCGTGCAGCTCGTCGTCGTGGTCGCTCGTCACGACGAGCTCGAGCGTCGACCCGAGGGGGAGGTCGACCTGCGCCGGGGCCGGTGTCACGGTCGTCCCCGTGATCGTCACCGCGAGGCGCTTGACGCTGCCGGTCGAGGTGACGCCGGTGGCACCACCGGGCCCTGGCTGCGGGGCGGCGGAGGAGCAGGCGCCCGCGCCGGCGAGAGCGAGGACGCACACGGCATACGGGAGGGCACGAAACGCACGCATGGCCCCGATCCTAGGCGGGGCGGTCTGGCAGAGTGTGACCATGTCTGACCGCCTGACCTCGCTCGACGCGTCATTCCTCTACCTCGAGGAGTCGACCACGGCGATGCACGTCGGGTCAGTCATGGTCTTCCAGCCGCCGCGCGAGGGCTTCGACTACGACCAGCTCGTCCGCATCATCGAGAGCCGCATCGGGGCGATCCCGCGCTTCCGGCAGAAGGTCCTCGACGTCCCGGGACGCATCGCCAACCCGGTCTGGGTCGACGACGAGGCGTTCGACCTGGGCTACCACGTGCGGCGGGCGGGCCTGCCGCGTCCCGGCAGCGACCGGCAGCTCCAGGACTTCGTCGCCAGGGTCCAGCCGCGCAAGCTCGACCGCACCCGTCCGCTGTGGGAGGTCTACCTCGTCGAGGGCCTGCACGACGGCCGGTTCGCGATCGTCACCAAGACGCACCATGCCCTCATCGACGGCGTCAACGCCCTCGACATCGCCCACGTCATCGTCGACGCCGTCAAGGGCGAGGACGAGGACGACGTCATGGCGCCGTGGGAGCCCAGCCGGGCGCCGTCACCCGTCGAGCTGCTCACGGGCGCCGTCGTCGACGCGGTCCGGCGTCCGACCCAGGTCGTCGACCTCGTCCGTGGGGGACTCAACGACGCCTTCAACGTCGGGTTGCGTGCCGCGGAGTCCGCCGGTCAGGTGCTCTCCACGGTCGCGCGCACGGCCGCCCGCCCGGCTCCCGACTCGCCCCTCAACGCGGAGATCGGCTCGGCCCGGCGGTGGGTCATGATCGCGACCGACCTCGACGACTACCGCCTCGTGCGCAAGCGCCTGGCCCGTGGCGCGTACGCCGAGGACGTGACGATCAACGACGTCGTCCTCGCGACGATCGCCGGCGGCTTCCGCGCGTGGCTGCTCGGCCGTGGCGAGCCGGTGAGCCCGCACACGTCGGTGCGCGCCATGGTGCCCGTCAGCATCTACGGCGACGACCCCGCGGGGATGTATGCCAACCAGGTGATGGCCTGCGTCGTGAACCTTCCCGTCGGCGAGCCGGGGGCCTCCATGCGTCTGCACCAGATCGCGTTCGCCATGCGCCAGCAGATGGAGGGAGGCCAGGCCGTGGGTGCCACGTCGCTGGCCAACCTCGCCGGGTTCGCACCGCCCACCCTGCACGCCCTCGGGGCCCGGCTCGGCTCGGCCATGTCGCGCCGGCTCTACAACGTCATGATCACCAACGTGCCCGGCCCGCAGACACCGCTCTACGCCGGCGACGCCGAGATGCTCTCGACCTATCCCGTCACGCCGCTCGCCAAGGGACAGGCGCTCTCGATCGGCATCACGTCCTACAACGGGGGCGTCTACTTCGGCCTGAACGCCGACCGCGACGCGATGCCGGACGTCGACGTCCTCGGCCAGTGCATCGTCGAGTCGCTCGCCGAGCTGGCGAGCGGGAGGGAGTCCTGATGCCGGTCGTGCGCGTCTACGTGCCGCTGGGTCGCTCGGGTCTGGACGAGCTCGCCACCACGGGGTCGCTCGCCGCTGGTCCCGGCACCCCACGCACCGCGTATGCCGTGACCTCGGGTCTCGAGGAGGCCGCGCCGGGTCTCGACGTCGAGGACCTCGAGTACGCCGCCTTCAGCGWTGCCGTCGAGGCTGCGGCCCGCCTGAGGTCGGCGCGTTCCGACCGCAGGGTCGTCGCGGCCGCGGACGCCGACCCCTCGTGGCTGTCCCCGAGGGACGGCGTGCCCGTGTCGCAGGTCGTGCTCACGACGCCGGTGCCGCTGTCACGGGTCGCCTCCTTCCATGTCGACGACGAGGTGACCGGGGGCGTCGACGAGGAGGCGGACGAGCTGCTCTGGTACGACGTGACCGAGCTGGACGACGTGCGCTCCTTCTTCGGCTGAGAGCGGACCGACATGGCCGTGGACGAGGTGGTCGCCCTCTACGACGAGGCCGGCGAGGTGGTGGGTTCGGCACCGCGCTCGGTCATGCGGGCCCGCAACCTGCGCCACGCGGCGTCGTCGATCGTCGTGAGGGACCCGCTCGGCCGGATCTACCTGCACCGCCGGACAGAGACGAAGGACGTCTATCCCGGGCTGCTCGACTTCGCGGCCGGTGGCGTCGTCCTGGCGGGGGAGGACCCCGCCGCCGGCGCGGTGCGCGAGGTCGAGGAGGAGCTCGGCGTGGTCGGCGTGCCACTCGAGCCGCTCGGTGTGGCGGACTACGCCGACGAGCACACGAGCTACCGGGCGGTGCGCTTCGTCGTCACGTGGGACGGGCCCATCCGGTGGCAGCCCGAGGAGGTGTCGTGGGGCGAGTGGGTCACGGTCGAGGAGCTCGTACGGCGCCTCGACGAGGAGGCCGACACCATGGTGCCCGACAGCGTCGCCGTGTGGTCGGAGACGCTGCGGTCGTGGCACGCGGGCCGCTCCTGATGGGCCCGCACGGGCCGAGGCGTCTCGTGCTCGTCACCCGGCCGAGCGGACTGTCCGTCCCACGTACTGGTCCGGGGCAGTCGCCGGCGCGCCAACCCTTGTTACGTTGCGCGGATGGACTTCACCGCTGACGAGTACGCCCGCCGCGATGCCGACCGCCTCCGCGAGATCCTCTCGGGGCCGCCCGTGACCTGGGTGTTCCTCGGCGACAGCATCACGCAGGCGGTCGCCCACACGCACGGACACCGCGGCTACGTCGAGCACTTCGCCGAGCGCGTCCGCGGTGAGCTCGGGCGACGCGGTGACGCCGTGGTCAACTCCGGTGTGTCAGGGGCGACGACCGAGGACCTCCTGCCTGAGTTCCATTGGCGCGCAGGACGATTCGCGCCTGATGTCGTCTTCGTGATGTTCGGCACCAATGACATGCTGGCTGGTGAGGACGGGGTGCGCGGGTTCCGCTACCGCCTCGACCAGATCGTCCAGCGCTCGCGTGACGTCGGGGCCACCGTCGTGCTCCAGACGCCGCCCGGGGTGCTCGAGGACGGTGGCCGCGGGCCCCGCCTCGCCGCCCTCTACGCCGAGGCGGTGCGCGAGGTCGCCCGCGATCTCGGTGTCCTCGTCGTCGACCACGCCGCCGCGTGGGACGTCGCTGTCACAGAGTCCGGTGACGATGCCGCCCCTGCCGGTTGGCTCGATGACACCTTCCACCCGGGCGCGCGTGGTCACCACGAGCTGACCCTCACGCTCCTGGCGACGCTCGGCATCGCCGACGCGGACAGCCCGGTCTGCTCGCTCCACGTCGACGATGCCGTGGGCGCGCGCAGCTGACGACCGGTTCTTGAGGCGGCGTACGACCAACGAATGGTGGCGCCCGCCCCGGCACCGGTCGCCGGAGGTCAGGGGCCGGTCAGGGTCGGCTCAGGGTGCTCCCCGGCAGCGCAGGAGACCCCGACGCGCGACGATGGGGCCATGACACAACCGATCCCGAACCCGTACGGCCAGTCCCTCACGCCCTCGAGCGACGAGCGCACGTGGGCCATCCTCGGCCACCTCGCGGCCATCGTCGCCGCCGTCATCTCCGTGGGCTGGCTCAGCTTCGTGGGCCCGCTGCTCATCTGGGCCGTCTACAAGGACCGCAGCGCGTTCGTGCGCCAGGCCGCCGCCGGGTCCTTCAACTTCAACCTGGCCGTGTGGGCCGCCATCATCGTCGGCTGGGTCATGTTCTTCACCGTGATCCTCATCCCGGTCGCCATCATCGTGTGGATCGTCGCCGTCGTGGCCGGGCTGTGGTTCCACGTCCGGGCAGCCATGGCCGCCAACCGCGGTGAGTCCTTCCGCTACCCCTGGGGCATCCCGGTGCTGCACTGACGGTGCCAGCAGGACTGACGGGCACTCCGGTCGGCATGGAACGATGGGGTGGCTCCGCCCACGAGGCGGAGCCGCCCCAGCCGCCCCCATCGGGCGAACACCGTGCCAACCGCAGGAGAACTTGATGGACGCCGTGACCCACGTGCCCGCCCCGGCCAACGAGCCGGTGCTCGACTACGCGCCGGGCTCGCCCGAGCGAGCCGCGCTCGAGGTCGCCCTAGCCGAGCTGGGCGGGACCCAGACCGAGCTGCCGCACACGATCAACGGTGAGCGTGTCATCGGCACCGGCCGCCGCATCGCGGTCCGCCAGCCGCACGCCCACCGCAAGGTGCTGGGCACGATGCGCAACGCCACCGTCAAGGAGGGCCGTGCTGCCGTCGAGGCGGCCAAGGCGGCCGCCCCGATGTGGCGCGAGCTGTCCTTCGACGACCGCGCCGCCATCCTGCTCAAGGCTGCCGAGCTGCTCTCGGGACCGTGGCGTGCCCGCCTCAACGCGGCGACGATGCTCGGTCAGAGCAAGACGGCCTACCAGGCCGAGATCGACGCGGCCTGCGAGCTCATCGACTTCTGGCGGATCAACGTCCACTTCGCCCGGCAGATCCTCGAGCAGCAGCCCCCGCTCAACGCCAAGGGCATCTGGAACCGCTCGGACTACCGCTCGCTCGAGGGCTTCGTCTACGCGATCACGCCGTTCAACTTCACCGCCATCGCCGGCAACCTGCCGACCGCCCCGGCCCTCATGGGCAACACCGTGGTGTGGAAGCCGAGCCCGACGCAGCAGCTCGCGGCCCAGCTGACGATGGAGCTGCTCGAGGAGGCCGGCATGCCTCCCGGCGTCATCAACATGGTGACCGGCGACGGCATCAACGTCAGCAAGGCCGCCCTGGCCGACGAGGACCTCGCCGGCATCCACTTCACCGGATCGACGCCGACGTTCAAGCACCTCTGGCACGAGGTGGGCACGAACCTCGAGCGCTACCGCACCTACCCGCGCCTCGTCGGCGAGACCGGCGGCAAGGACTTCATCCTCGCCCACCCGAGCGCCGACCCAGCCGTCCTGCGCACCGCGATGATCCGCGGCGCCTTCGAGTTCCAGGGCCAGAAGTGCTCGGCCGCCTCGCGCGCCTACGTCCCGGCCTCGCTCTGGAAGCAGATCAAGGGCGACCTCGTCGACATCACCAACTCCCTGACCCAGGGGGACGTGACCGACCTGTCGAACTTCATGGGCGCCGTCATCGACGACCGCGCCTTCGCCAAGCACAAGGACGCGATCGACCGCGCGCACGCGAGCCGCGGCATCGACGTCGTCGCGGGCGGCACCTACGACGACTCCGTCGGCTACTTCGTGCGCCCCACCGTCCTGGAGATCAAGGACGCTGCGGACGAGTCGTTCCGGACCGAGTACTTCGGCCCCATCCTGTCGGTGCACGTCTTCCCCGACGCGCAGTACGACACGGTGCTCGACCAGATGGAGCGCTTCGCGCCGTACGGTCTGACAGGCTCCATCATCGCCCAGGACCGCCGGGTCATCGCCGACGCGACGAAGCGCCTGCGCTTCGCCGCCGGCAACTTCTACATCAACGACAAGCCGACCGGTGCGGTCGTCGGCCAGCAGCCCTTCGGCGGCGGCCGGGCCTCCGGCACCAACGACAAGGCCGGCGCGGCGCAGAACCTGCTCCGCTGGACGAGTGTCCGCTCCATCAAGGAGACCTTCGTCCCGCCGACCAGCCACGCCTACCCGCACATGGGCTGAGCTCCCGAGGGCGTATGCCGCTGGGCCCGACTCCGTCAGGAGGCGGGCCCAGCGTCGTGTGCGTCGCGCGTGGCGCGGTCGGTGCGGCGCGGCGGGGTGGGGTCAGGCCCGCTCGGACAGCCAGGCGTTCCCTGTGCGCTGCTCGCTGCGGATCGCGTCGACGACGGCAGGGGCCGCGGCCTTCTCGACCTTGCCGCCGAAGAGCGGGATCGAAGCCTTGAGGTCGCCGTCGATGGTGATCTGCGTGCCGGTGCCCGTCGCGGCGAGTCGGACCGCCCCGCGCATGGCGACCGGGGCGCCCGCCACCTCGACCGTGAGGCTGCCCGAGCGCGACCCGTCGGCGGCGGCGGCGCCCCAGTCGTAGGTCTCCGTCACCGACAGGTTGGGGCCCACGATGGACTTCGCGAAGTCGGGCAGGTCGTCGGCAGGCAGGTCGCGCTTCGTGACGACGCGGGCGCCGTTGCCGGCGGCGCTGACGGAGGCGTCGTGGCGCTGCGCGCCGGCCTCGACACACTTGCGCTCCTGGAAGGCCCGGTCGGTGACCATGGCGTAGACGGTCTCGGGCGTGGCGGCGTACGTGATCGTCTCGGAGATCTTCATGGCCGACACGCTATTGCACCGCGTCCCGCACGATGAGGAGGAGGACACCGGCGGGCTGTGTCGGCTGAGATGTCGGCTCAGGCGCCGGAGCGGGCTCGGTCGGACAGGACTGCCAGCCTCGTGCCGGACGTCTCCAGCTCGCGGCGCAGCCGGGCGAGCTCACGCGAGCGCACGGCGGTCACGCGGTTGAGCAGCTCCTGGAGGCGCTCGCGCTCGGCCAGCCTCTCGGCGGGCTCGACCCGGCTCGGGCCCGAGCGCTCGACGACGAGCTGTCCGTCGATGACGAGGTCGCACCGCGTGAGCGCCGGCTCGAGGGCGCGGACCCGGGCCGCCGACTCGACGGCGGTGGTGGTCCACGACTGGAGCAGGGCGCCGACGAGGTCGAGCTCGGTGGCGGCGCGTGTCACGAGGTCGCGCTCGTGTCCGGTGGGGTCCGGCGAGCCGGTGCGTCCCACGCGCGTCGCGGCCGCGTCGAGGTCGACGACGAGGTCTGCCAGCCGGGCCGCCTGCGTGCGCAGGGCACCGCCGAGGGCCGAGGTCGATCCGGCGTCCCCGGCCGAGAGGCTCACCGTGGATCACCGGCCCGCGTGGGCGATCCCGGTGTGCCCGAGACGGACCCATCGTCGTCCGCCGGGTGGCTGCCGCGCGTCGACCCGAGCTCGAGGAGACGTTCCTCGAGCGCCTCCGACAGGGCCCGCAGGGTGTCGGCTGCCTGCTCGACCCACGCGTCGAGGGCACGCTGCGTCGGCAGGTCGCCGAGGTCGGGCAGATGGGTCAGGAGGTCGTCGGACATCGTCCGCGTCGTGGCGCGGGCGGTCACCAGTGCCCGGAGGGTCGCTGGGTCCGCAGTGCCCGCCGGGGTCCCCTCGGTCATGGCACCACTCTAGGGACCGGTCACGCAGTCGCCCGGAGTTCTCCACCGGGAGTTCGCCACGTGTCCGGCGGGCCGGTTCTGGCGCACGGTCGGACGGGGATAGGCTCACATCGTGAGATGCGGGGCACAGCGACGTGTCGCCGCACGGGCCACACGGTGAGGAATCCGACGAGCGCATGTCAGCGTCACTCGAACAGTCTCGAATCGACGTCCTGAAGGCCGCGGCCGCGGCCGTGGCGCCTCCGCCTCGACGGGGACGGGGCCGATCCGGCGGGGACGGCCCCGGCGAGATGGAGGAGTTCCTCCGCGCCTACTACCGTCTCGTCGCGACCGAGGACCTGCTGGCCCGCCCGGCGCGTGAGCTCGCGACGATTGCCACCGAGCATCGTGCCTTTGCCCAGCATCGCCCGGTCGGCACCTTCAACGTGCGGGTCTTCAACCCGACCGCCGAGGACGAGGGGTGGTCGACGAGCCACACCGTCGTGCAGATCGTCGTGGACGACATGCCCTTCCTCGTCGACTCCGTCGTCGCCGCCCTCGGCGGCTTCGACCGGGGCGTGCACCTCATCGTCCACCCGCAGATGACGGTGGCCCGCGACATCACCGGCGCACTCCGGTCGGTCGTCACGGACGGGTCCACCACGGTCCAGTCCAGCTCGGTGGGCCTCGTCCGCGAGTCCTGGATGCACCTCGAGATCGACCGRCTTCCGGTCGATGCGCTGCCCGACGTCGAGGCCCACGTGCGCCACGTGCTCGAGAACGTCCGCGACTCGGTCGAGGACTGGCCCAAGATGCGTGCCCACGCGCTCACCATCGCGAGCGAGCTGCGTTCGGCGACACCGCCCGGCACCGATCCCCACCACGCGCGGGAGGCCGGCCGCTTCCTCGAGTGGCTCGCCCACAACAACTTCACCTTCCTCGGCTACCGCGAGTACTCCCTCACGCACGAGGACGGCCAGGACGTCTCGCGCCAGGTCCCCGGCACCGGGCTCGGCCTGCTGCGCTACGACCGGCCTTCTGCCGGAAAGGGACTCGTGCTCACCCCGGCTGCGAGCCGGGCCGCTCGCGACTCCACCATCCTCATCATCACCAAGGCCAACTCGCGCGCGACGGTCCACCGCGACGTCTACCTCGACTACATCTCGATCAAGCGCTTCGACGCCCGCGGTGAGTGCGTGGGCGAGCAGCGCTTCCTCGGCCTCTACGCCTCGGCGGCCTACAACGACACGATCCACGACATCCCGCTGCTCGACGTGCGCGCCCAGGAGGTGCTCCGCCTGACCGGCCTCAGCGCCGACAGCCACTCGGGCAAGGACATCCTCCAGATCCTCGAGACCTACCCGCGCGACGAGCTCTTCCAGACCAGCTCGGCGCAGCTCGCCGAGATCGCGACGAGCGTGCTGCACCTGCAGGAGCGACGCAAGACCAAGCTCTTCCTGCGCCGCGACGAGTTCGGTCGTTTCGTCTCGTGCCTCGTCTACCTCCCGCGCGACCGCTACAACACGACCGTGCGGCTGCGCATCGAGGCCATCCTGCTCGAGGCCTTCGGCGGCGAGAACATCGACAACACGACGCGCGTCAGCGAGTCGACGCTCGCCCGCCTGCACTTCGTCGTGCGCATGCCGGCGGGCGCCGACATCCCCGACGTGGACGAGGTGGCTCTCGAGCAGCGCGTCATCGACGCGACCCGCACCTGGGACGAGGACCTCTCCGACGCCCTCGGCGAGGCGCGGGGCCTCGAGGGAGCGGCGCGCACGATGGCGGCCTATGCGAAGGCCCTGCCCGAGGCGTACAAGGAGGACTTCGACATCGCGACGGCGGTCGACGACCTCGACCGCATCGACGCACTGGGCGAGGGCGACCGCACGACCGGGCTGCACCTCTACGACGACCCCGCGTCCGACGACCCGCGCGAGCGGCGCTTCAAGCTCTACCGACGCGCCGACCTGTCCCTGACCCAGGTGCTGCCCCTCTTCACGCACCTCGGCGTCGAGGTCACCGACGAACGCCCCTACGAGGTGCCCGGTCCTGACGGTCGCACCCTGCACATCTTCGACTTCGGCCTGTGTGCCGACGTGCAGACCTGGGGCTCCGGCGACGCTGCCCTCGCGAGCGACGTCCGTGAGCGCTTCGAGGAGGCCTTCCGGGCGGTCTGGGACGGCCGTGCCGAGTCCGACGGCTTCAACGCCCTCGTGCTCGCCGCCGGGCTCACCTGGCGCCAGGTCGTCATCCTGCGCACCGTCGCGAAGTACCTCCGCCAGACCGGCTCGACCTTCTCGCAGGACTACGTCGAGTCGGCCCTCGCTGCCAACACCGGGATCGCCCGCAGCCTCGTCGAGCTCTTCGAGGCGCGCTTCGACCCCGACGCGTTCCCCGACACCGCCGCGGGCCGCGACAGGCGAGCCTCGCGCCAGAAGCACGTCGTCACGGGCCTCAAGGAGGCGCTCGACGACGTGGCGAGCCTGGACCACGACCGCATCGTCCGAGGGCTGCTCGGCGTCATCCAGGCGAGCCTGCGCACGAACTTCTACCAGCCCGACGAGAACGGCCACGACAAGGCGTACGTCTCGCTCAAGCTCAATCCCAAGAAGGTGCCCGACCTGCCGGCGCCGCGACCGATGTACGAGATCTGGGTCTACAGCCCCCGCGTCGAAGGCGTGCACCTGCGGTTCGGCAAGGTCGCCCGCGGTGGCCTGCGCTGGTCCGACCGGCGCGAGGACTTCCGCACCGAGGTCCTCGGGCTCGTCAAGGCCCAGATGGTCAAGAACGCCGTCATCGTGCCGACGGGCAGCAAGGGCGGCTTCTACGCCAAGCAGCTGCCCGACCCGGCCGTCGACCGCGCCGCCTGGATGGACGAGGGCATCGCGTCCTACAAGCTCTTCATCTCCGGGCTGCTCGACCTCACCGACAACCTCGTGTCGGGCCAGGCCGTCCCGCCCAACCGGGTCGTGCGCCACGACGAGGACGACACGTACCTCGTGGTCGCCGCTGACAAGGGCACGGCGAAGTTCTCCGACATCGCCAACGGCCTGTCGGCCGACTACGGCTTCTGGCTCGACGACGCCTTCGCGTCCGGCGGCTCGGCAGGCTACGACCACAAGGGCATGGGCATCACCGCCCGCGGCGCCTGGGAGTCGGTCAAGCGCCACTTCCGCGAGCTCGGCCTCGACACGCAGACCCAGGAGTTCACGGTCGTCGGCGTCGGGGACATGAGCGGCGACGTCTTCGGCAACGGCATGCTCCTGTCCGAGCACATCCGCCTCGTCGCGGCCTTCGACCACCGCCACATCTTCGTCGACCCCACCCCCGACGCTGCCACGTCGTATGCCGAGCGCCGGCGGATGTTCGACCTGCCGGGGTCCTCCTGGGCCGACTACGACGAGACGCTCATCAGCAAGGGCGGTGGCATCTTCCCGCGGTCGGCCAAGTCCGTCCCCGTCAGCCCCCAGATGGTCGCGGCCCTCGGCCTGCGCGCGGGCACGAAGTCGATGACGCCTGCCGACCTGATGAAGGCGATCCTGCTCGCCCCCGTCGACCTGCTCTGGAACGGYGGCATCGGCACCTACGTCAAGGCCGCGGGCGAGACCAACTCCGAGATCGGCGACCGCGCCAACGACTCCATCCGCGTCAACGGCAGGGACCTGCGCTGCAAGGTCGTCGGCGAGGGCGGCAACCTCGGGGCGAGCCAGCTCGGCCGGATCGAGGCGGCGCTCGCGGGCGTGCGCGTCAACACCGACGCCATCGACAACAGCGCCGGCGTCGACACCTCCGACCACGAGGTCAACATCAAGATCCTGCTCACCGAACTGACCCGCTCGGGCGAGCTGACGACGAAGCGCCGCAACACCCTCCTCGCCTCGATGACCGACGAGGTCGCCGAGCAGGTGCTGCGCGACAACTACGAGCAGAACGTCCTGCTCGGCAACGCGCGCGCGCAGCAGCACGGGATGCTCGGCGTCCACGAGCGGCTGATCCAGTTCCTCGAGGCAGAGGGTGACCTCGACCGCTCGCTCGAGTTCCTCCCGAGCGACGCGGCGATCGCGCGCCGTCAGAAGGAGGGACTCGGGCTGACGTCGCCGGAGTTCTCGGTGCTCGTCGCCTACGCGAAGCTCTACCTCAAGAACCAGCTCATCACGACGTCGCTGCCCGACGACCCCTGGTTCGCGGCGACACTGGCCGAGTACTTCCCGAAGCCGTTGCGCACCAAGTACGCCGCCGAGATCGCGGCGCACCCGCTGCGTCGGGAGATCATCACCAACTCCGTGGCGAACTCGATGGTCAACCGTGGCGGCATCACCTTCGCCTACCGGGCCGGCGAGGAGACGGGCGCAACCCCCGAACAGGTCGCCCGCGCGTACGTCGTCTGTCGTGAGGTGTTCGACCTCGCCGGCTTCGTGCGCCGCGTTGAGGCCACCGACAACGTCGTCAGCACCGCGGCGCAGACGGCGCTCTACCTGGAGTTCCGCCGGCTCGTCGACCGCTCGGTGCGCTGGTTCCTCACCTCACGTCCCGCCTCGCTGGACATCGCGGCAGAGGTGGCGCGCTTCCGCCCCGGCATCGAGGCGTTCTCCGGTCGCATCGGTGAGCTGCTGCAGGGCAGCGAGCGGACCCGTCTGCATCGCCGTGCCCGAGAGCTCGAGGGCAAGGGTGTCCCCGAGGAGCTGTCGCTCGGGGCGGCGTCCCTGCTCGACCTCTACTCGCTGCTCGACTGCATCGAGATCGCGGAGGACACGGGGGAGAAGCTCGACGACGTCGTCGGTGTCTACTTCCTGACCTCCGAGACGTTCTCGATCGATGCGATGCTGACGCGGGTCACGATGCTGCCCCGCGACGACCGGTGGGACGCCATGGCCCGCGGCGCGCTGCGAGACGACCTCTACGCGGTGCTCGAGACCCTGACGCGCTCGGTGCTCGAGGTCAGCAACGCACGCCACGACGCCGCGACCCGGCTCGCCGAGTGGTCCGACCTCAACGCCGACGCGCTCGGTCGGGCGAAGGGGGCGCTCGGCGGGATCGAGCGGATGAGCCACGCCGGCATCGCCGCGCTCTCGGTCGCCCTGCGCACGCTGCGCACCGTGACGAAGCCGGCCGCCTCCGGTCTCGCGTCCCCGGCCGAGGTGGCATCGGCAACCGGTGACCGGAAGCCCGCCGCGATTCCCGCCGCGAAGCCTGCGGCGAAGAAGGCTCCGGCCACGGCCGCGACGCCGAGGAAGGCCACAGCCGCGAAGTCGGCAACCAGGAAGGCGGCAACCAAGACGGCGGCATCCAAGAAGGCGGCGCCCAAGAAGTCGGCCTAGACGTCCACGTGCTGTCCGTCCGGGGTGCAGGCCGGACGCCGCGGTGGGGCTCACTAGGCTCGGGGCGTGGCAACCCTGAGCGAGCTCCTGCGCGGGCGCACCAACCTGCCCGACCACGACGTCGAGTGGCTCCACCTGCTCGTCGGTGACTGGCAGCTCGTCGCCGACCTCTCGTTCGCCGACCTCGTCCTGTGGGTCCGGTCCACCAGCGAACGCTGGGAAGCCGTCGCCCACGTCCGCCCGACCACCGGCCAGCTCGTCTTCGTCGACGACCAGGTCGGCAGGGCGGCGGATCCCGGGCGCACGCGCGACCTGCTCGACGAGGCCGCTGCCGAGCAGCGCATCCTGCGGGTGCGTCAGGTCGTCGTGCCCCATGAGCAGGGCCCGGACCAGTCGGTCCGCGAGGAGTACATCCCGGTCGTGCGAGGCGGTCACGTCGTGGCGGTGATGACGCGCCACACCAACCTGTGGACGACCCGCACGCCGAGTCGTCTGGAGCTGACCTACCTCGCCACGGCCGATGCCCTGTGCCGGATGGTGACGGGCGGGGAGTACCCGCACGGGGGCGCGCCGACCGGCCTGCGCCGTGGTGCGCCGCGCGTCGGTGACGGCGTCATCCGCCTCGACGTCGACGGGATCGTGACGTACGCGAGCCCGAACGCCGTCTCGGCCCTCCACCGGCTCGGCCATCTCGGTGAGGTGGTGGGGGCCAGCCTGGCCCAGATCGTCACGGACAACCTGCGCGAGTCCTTCCCCGTCGACGAGGGGCTGCCGCTCGTCGTCACCGGTCGCCAACCCTGGCGCACCGAGGTCGTCGCGGCCGGGACGACCGTCTCGATGCGGGCGATCCCCCTCACCGAGGCCGGTCAGCGCTTCGGCGCCATCGTGCTGCTGCGTGACGTCGGCGAGCTGCGGCGCCGTGAGCGTGAGCTCCTGACGAAGGATGCGACGATCCGCGAGATCCACCACCGCGTCAAGAACAACCTCCAGTCGGTGGCGGCCCTGCTCCGCCTGCAGTCACGTCGACTTCCCGACGGCGAGGCCAAGGCTGCGCTCGCCGAGGCCGAGCGTCGAGTCGGCACGATTGCAATGGTCCACGACCAGCTGAGCCAGGGCTTCGACGAGACCGTCGACTTCGACTCGATCGCACAGCGCGGGCTCAATGCCGTCGTCGAGGTCTCGGCCAACGGGGCCCCGGTCCACACCGTCACGCAGGGCTCGTTCGGGCGCCTGCGGGCCGAGGACGCGACGTCTCTCGCGATGATCATGAGCGAGCTCGTCCAGAACGCCATCGAGCACGGTCTCGGCGCCGCCGGGGGAGAGGTCCGGATCGGCATCGAGCGCCTGGCCGACGACCGGGGTCAGCCGATGGTCGTCGTCTCGATCGAGGACGACGGCAAGGGCATCGACCCGGCCCGACGGCCGGGCTCGGGACTCGGGACGCAGATCGTCCAGTCGCTCGTCGGCGACCTCCAGGGCCGCATCACCTGGGAGCCAGTCGTCCCGCACGGCACCCGTGCCCGTTTCACCGCGCGACTGCGCCCGATCACCTGACGGTGTGCCTCGTGGCCCCCACCTCGAGGGCCACCAGACGGCATACGCGAGCACCCAAAAGCCCGGCGACCGTGACGGTCACCGGGCTCGCGGACGGTGGTCGAGCGTGGGCTCGTCGGCTTGAGCGGAGGCTCAGCCAGCGCGACGGGCCCGCGCGTTGCGGCGCTTCAGGGCCCGGCGCTCGTCCTCGGAGAGGCCGCCCCACACGCCGGCATCCTGGCCGGTCTCGAGGGCCCACTTGAGGCAGGTGTCGATGACCGGACAGGTCCGGCACACAGCCTTCGCCTCCTCGATCTGCAGGATGGCCGGGCCGGTGTTCCCGATGGGGAAGAACAGCTCCGGATCGGCCTCCAGGCAGGCAGCGCGGTCGCGCCAATCCATGTGGCGTGCTCCTTCATGTATGTCGGTTCGGCACCGACGTCCGGGTATCGGTCGCGGTGCATGTGCTCGGGGCGCCAGCGTCGTTGTCGGAGCCAAGTCATGGTGTCACCAGGTCAGGGATGACCCCCTGACCAACGGAAACGCGCACGAAGATGTTCCGTACGCGTTGCGGGCCATGATCCAGTGTGACCAGCAACCATGTCCGTGTTCAACGCCTAGGCCGCCGATCACACCAAGGATTGAGTCTATCGGCAGTCGGCTCTCAGTTCCATACCTCGGGGCCTTCGGGAAGCCCGAAACCCGCCCCAGACCGGCCGCGCGGCGCGATCGATAGGCTGACGGCGTGACCGAATCGACGTCCCCGGCCCGCATCGTGCGCGGATCGCACCGTGCCGCAGGGCTGCTCACCCTCGTCGAGGCCGTAGCCGTCCTGGGCTTCGCCCTCTTCTACGTCTACGAGATGGTGACCGGCGCCACAGACGACCTGACGCGTGCCGCCACGTCCGGCGTGCTCATCCTCGTCTTCGGCCTCGGACTGCTCGCACTGGCCCGGGGCTGGGCGCGTGCGGCGGACTGGCCGCGCACCCCGACGGTGCTCTGGAACGCGCTCCTGCTGCCCGTCGCGTGGTCGCTGCACGAGTCCGACCGAACCCCGGTCGCGCTCGCCGTGGCTCTCGTCGCGGTGGCGAGCATCGCGGCGGCCGTGTCATCGCCGGGGCGGCGCACCGACGGGGACCATGAGGTGGGCGGCGACGGTGACGGCCGCCGCGACGGTGGCGCCGAGGGACGGCGCCCCGTCTGACCCTCCGTGGGTGCGCCCCGGGTGTCAGCCGGTGCCCTGGACTCCCTTGGGCGAGTGGAAGGCGGCCACGGCGTCCTCGACGGAGTCGAAGAGGTGGTTCGCCGGCAGCTCGTCCAGCACGCCCAGTCTCGACAAGGTCGCGAGGAGGTTCGGGTCGGCTGCGGCCAGGGCAAAGGTGGCTCCGCGGGTGTGGACGAACTTGATCAGACTCTTGAGGGCGGCACCGGCGGAGTAGTCGACATCCGGGATCGACGAACAGTCGAGGATCAACCACGACACCGGATCGGGCGCGCTCGAGATGAGCTGCTGCACGTTCTCGGAGAACTGGTTCGCATTGGCGTAGAACAGGTCTGCGTCGAAGCGGAACACGAGCAGGCCGGGCGAGCTCTGCATGCCCGGCTCGGCGCGGGCGTACGCCTCCTTGCCGTCCTGGGTGACGCTGACCACGAACTGGTGAGGACGGTACTGCCGCCGCACCATCTCGATGAGCGAGAGCACGATGGCGAGAACGATGCCCTGCTCCACACCGACGGCGAAGACCGTCACGGCCGTGATGACCGCGACGTAGAACTCGCTGCGCCGGGCGGCCCGGACCCGGCGGAGACCCGCTGTGTCGACCAGGTCGATGCCGATGAGGAAGACGATGGCCCCCAGCACCGCCTTGGGCATGTCGGTGAGGCCGCCGGTGAGGAACAGCAGGACGACGAGGACGACGACCGACATCGTCATGTTGGCCACCTGCGTCTTGCCGTGCTGGCCGTCGAGGATCTGGGTCTTGGTGGGGCTCCCGTTGACCACGAAGGTCCCGCTGAGCCCGGCTGCGACGTTCGCGCCGCTCAGCCCGATGAGGTCCTGGTTGACGTCGACCCGTTCGCCGTGCCGGGACGCGAAGCTCCTCGACGTGGCCGCGCTCTGGGCGATGATGAGGACGAAGCACGAGAAGGCGACCCCGGCCAGACCGGGGATGTCGGACCAGCCGACCCCCTGCGGCAGGCCGATCGGCGGGAAGCCGCCCTGGACGGTCCCGATGACCGCCACCCCGTGGGTGGACATCTGGAACGACGCCGACACGACGATGGACAGCACCACGGCGACGATGGCACCGGGCACGGCTGGCGCGAACCTCTTGAAACCCAGGATCAGTGCGAGGGTCCCGACCGCAAAGGCCAGGGTCGGCAGGCTCGTTGCGCCGAGATGGGTCAACGTGTACCACTGCTGCTCGAACCAGTCGCCAGTGCCCTTCGAGATGCCCAGCATGTCGGGGATCTGTCCGGCGAAGACCTGGATGCCGACGCCGGTGAGGAAGCCGATGAGCACCGACGCGGACAGGAAGTCCCCCAGGAATCCCAGCCGCAGCAGGCGGGCAATGAGGAGGAGCCCCCCGCACACGAGCGCCGCGAGGGACGTCAGGGCCAGCCACTGCGCCGAGTTGGGCACGAGACCCGCGATCCCCATCGCCGCGAGGCCCGAGGCCAGGATCGCAGCCGTCGCCGAGTCGGCTCCGACCACCAGGAGCCTCGAGGAGCCCAGCAGCGCGAAGGCCAGGGCGGGGAACAGGATCGTGTAGAGACCGGTGACCACTGGCACGCGGGCGATCGATGTGTAGCCCATCGTCTCCGGGATCGCGACGGCTGCCAGCGTCACGCCGGCCAGGATGTCGGACCGGAGCCACGACATCCGGTATGCGCGCAGCGCCGGAGGAACGGGGATCACTGCCATCGGTACCACCTCCGTCGTCGGCAGGAGTCTGCCTAGGACCAGTAGGCGTCGCCGCCGCCCGGCGCGTCGCCACTCGGCGAGGATGAGGCGCGGGTCACCGGACTGCCGGTCGCCCTGGCCGTGACAGCCGTGACGGCCGTGACGACCTCTGCCGGGCTCCGTCAGCTGAGCGAGAGCCAGTCGTTCCAGCCGTTGTGGAGCACGAGCCAGGCGATGAGGCCGTAGCCCGCCTGCCCCGGGTGCGCCCGGTCGGGGCTCGCCGCGAGGTCGGCCATCCACTGGTCGTGGGTGGCCAGCGGGCGGTAGCAGTCGACATAGGTGACGCCCCGGCGTGAGCAGACGTCGGCCTGCGCCTCGGCCAGGGCCTCGATCTTGCGGTTCATCTCGGGGTCGAGGGTCGGTGTCAGCCCGACGACGAAGACGCCGATGCCGGCGTTGGTCGCCTCGTCGAGGACGTTGGCGAGGTTGAGCCGGGAGCGGGCCATCGTCATCCCCGTCAGCACGTCGTTGGTGCCCACGTTGAGCACGAGGCGACGCTCCGAGCGGGCCTTCCAGCGGGGGTGGCACTCGGCGCCCCAGCGCGCCACGACGTCGCCGGACGTGTCGCCGCGGACGCCGAGGTTGTAGGCCGTGAG
>NZ_JBFULD010000018.1:0-22802 GCF_056400505.1 Terrabacter sp. P5_B1 | reverse complement strand
CCCGTGGCCGGGGCCGTCGCCGACCCCAGCCTGCGGCTCGTGCACCACGCCGGTCGCGGGACCGGGGCCTGGACCAGCCCTGAGGACCGGAGCGCCGGCACGGCGCCGACCCGCCTCTCGGTGTCGGCCGAGGACCGCCTCGCGCGCTCGCTGCTGGCGACCGGATTCGGCTACGACCCGGACGTGCGCCGCCGCCAGGCAGAGGTCCTGCTGCGGGTGCTGCCGCTCGTCCGCGACATCCGACGCATCGGCAGTGCCGCCCTCGACCTCGTCCGGGTCGCCGAGGGCTCCGTCGACGCCTACGCCGAGACCGGCCTCAACGCCTGGGACCTGGCAGCCGGCTGGCTCGTCGTCGAGGAGGCCGGTGGTGTCGTCGTCGGCGCGGGGGAGGGCTCGAAGGGTTCGGAGAGCGCGCCCGGCAAGGCACTCACCGTGGCCGCCGGCCCAGCACTCGTCGAGGACGTGCGCGCCCTCTTCGTCACCCACGGTGGCGTCGCCGGCTGACCTGACCCGTCACCCCGGCTCGTCACTTCCTACGCCTGAGACAGACGCCCACCCGGCCGTGCCGAGGGGGGCGTCTCTCGTCCTGGGGTGCGGGCGGCATACGCCCACTCACTGCGCTGCGTGGCGGGCTCAGGCTGCCTGGAACGGCTCGAGCCCGGGGACGCGGACGCCGTTCTCGGCGGCGAGGCGGGCGAACGACTCCAGCTCCCCGGTGTGCACCTGCACCCGGAAGTCGTCATCCGCCTGTCGCGCGTCGGCGAGGTCGCCCAGCGTGTCGCTGACGCGTTGCCTGATCTGGTCGACGAACTCGGTCATGGGTGCCACCTCCGGGCCTGGGTTGTCGATCGGTCGAGTCCGAAGACCCTACCGCGCCGCGGGACCCCCAATGTCCACCTGGGAGGCTCGGTGGAGGGCAACGGGTCGGGGAACTCTTGGTCCGGAAAGGACACGCGTGGGGGATGCGTCCCACCCACGTCTCAGGCCTTGGGTCGGACAAGGTGACAACGCTCGGGGGATCGGGCACCATACGCGCACGCGGACATGTTCGTCACTGCTGACAACGCCGTTGACGGTGAGGGTCCCACGGGAACAAGTGGGAGCCTGTGAGCGTTCTCCGCGTCACAGACCGCAAGGCGCATCACGAGTAGAAGTGGGACAAACCAGATGGCAACCGATTACGACGCGCCACGCAAGACTGACGACGACCTGAACGAGGACTCCATCGAGGAGCTGAAGTCACGCCGGGTCGACAAGACGTCGTCCAGTGTGGACGTCGACGAGACCGAGCAGGCCGAGGGCTTCGAGCTCCCCGGTGCCGACCTCTCCGGCGAGGAGCTGTCGGTCCGCGTGCTGCCCAAGCAAGCCGACGAGTTCACCTGTGGACGCTGCTTCCTCGTCCACCACCGCAGCCAGCTCGCCAAGGAGAGCAACGGCGTGATGATCTGCACGGAGTGCGCAGCCTGAGCGCATCTGCGACCAGGCAGCAGCACGCCCTGGAGCCAGTAGGGTCGGTCCTCGTGACCGACCCTTGTGCTGTCCCGGTTCGGCGGCTGGACCCGGACCTGCCACTGCCCTCCTACGCCCACCTGGGCGACGCCGGCGCCGACCTGTGTGCGCGGGTGGACGTGACCATCGAGCCGGGCGAGCGTGTGCTCGTCCCGACGGGAGTCGCGCTGGCGCTCCCGGCCGGCCACGCGGGTTTCGTGCACCCGAGGTCGGGACTCGCGGCCCGCCACGGGATCTCGATCGTCAATGCGCCCGGGACCGTCGACGCCGGCTACCGCGGCGAGATCCTCGTCAACCTCGTCAACCTCGACCGGCACGAGCCGTTCACGGTGCGCCGCGGCGACCGGATCGCGCAGCTCGTCGTCCAGCGCGTCGAGCGGGTGACGTTCGTCGAGGTCGATTCGCTCGACGAGACCGGTCGGGGGGACACTGGACATGGATCCACCGGTGGCTTCGGTCCCGGGGGCGCCGCCTCGCCGACACGGGGGGAGACACAGAGGGAGAGCTCGGGGGAGACGCCCCGCCAGGCGTGATCATCGGGTACGGTGCGCCGGGCGCTGCGTCGGCGCCACGACGACCACCACTCCGGACGGGCACGACGCCCGCCCGGCAGCAGGACTCAAAGGACGGAATGACGTGGGACTCTTCAGCCGGGGCAAGTCGAAGGACCGCACGGACACCGGGGCCGTGGACGCAGGCCCGGCCGACGACGGCTTCGACCCCCTCGAGCAGGACCGGGCCGTGGACGAYGCGAACGGCGAGGCGAACGGTGACACGGACGGCGCGCCCGAGGGTCGGGACGGCGCTGCGGGCCCGCTCGACCGGAGCGCGGTCGAGGACGACAGCGACTACCTCAACCTCGGCGCGATCTGGTTGCGCGGGCAGCAGGGCATGGAGCTGCGCCTCGAGGTCAACGAGCAGGAGCAGCAGATCACTGGTGTGACCGCGGTGATCGGCGAGTCGGCGGTGCAGCTGCAGGCGTTCGCCGCGCCGCGCACCGAAGGTGTGTGGGTCGATATCCGCAACGAGATCGCAGCGAGCATCGTCGATGCCGGTGGCACCGCCGAGGTCCTCACGGGTGAGTTCGGGGAGGAGCTGCTCACGCGGATGCCGCAGGCGGACCAGGACGGCCGCACCGTCTTCATGCCGGCTCGTTTCGTCGGCGTCGACGGTCCCCGCTGGTTCCTCCGTGCCGTCGTCTCGGGTCGGGCTGCCATCGAGCCTGCCGCTGCGGACGCGGTCCACGAGGTCATCCGCACCACGGTCATCGACCGCGGTGACGAGGCCATGCCGCCGCGGGAGCTGCTGCCGCTGCGCCTCCCCGATGCCGAGGGTGCCGCCCAGGCCGACGGTGCCGAAGGTGCAGGCACCGAGGGTGGCCCCGACCTCAGCCCGTTCGAGCGCGGCCCCGAGATCACCGAGGTCCGCTGATGACCGGCCCGTGCCCGGCCCCGTGTCCGGCCCCGTGTCGAGCCCCGTCTCGAGGCGAGTCGCGGCCGTGACCACGGGCCAGCCCAGCGCCCTCCGGCGGCTCACCGAGCGGTTCACGCGATCGGCGCACGAGATCGAGGCGGCCGAGCTCCGTCACGAGTCCTCGGTCCTCGACGGAGTCATCCACATCGGCGACGCGCCGCAGCGCACCACGGTGACCGTTGCGGGCGAGGTGCGCTCGGTGACGCTGCGCCCCCGCGAGGAGACCCCGGCACTCGACGTCGAGGTCTGGGACGGCACCGAGTCGCTGCACCTCGTGTGGCTGGGTCGACGACGCATCGCCGGCATCGTCCCGGGCGTCAAGATCCGGGCCACCGGACGCATCACCAACCGCCGGAAGGTCATGACGATGTTCAACCCTGCCTACGAGCTCATCGGCAGGGCAGGACAGACGCATGGCTGAGGGTGACGCCGCGCTGTCGGGCGCAGAGGACGGTGACGGAGTCGAGCGCTCCGAGGCCGACCTGCGCCGCTACGACACCGTCGAGGAGCTGTTGCGCGACAAGCTGTCCGAGGCCATCGGGGGCTGGCGCGGCGCTGTCGAGTCGGCAGTGCCGACCCTGGCCTTCGCCCTCGCGTGGGCCCGCACCGAGAACCTCCGCACGGCACTGGTCGTCGCCGGGGTGTGCGTCGCAGTCCTGCTCGTCGTGCGCCTCGTGCAGCGTCAGGACCCCCGCTTCATCGCGTATGCCGCTGCCGGAGTGGGCATTTCCGCCTTCTTCGCGCTCCGGTCGGGTCGGGCGGAGGACGCCTTCCTGCCGGGGATGCTGCAGAACGCGGGCCTGCTCGTCCTCCTGCTCGTGACGAACCTGACGCGGTGGCCGCTCTTCGGCTTCGTCGTCGGGGTCGCCGAGCCCGAGGCCTTCGCCGAGAGTCCCACGTGGTGGCGTCGCCACTCCGGCATCGTCACGGTCGCTGCCCGACTGGCGTGGGTGCTCATCGCTCTCAACGTCGTGCGGCTGGCCATCATGGTGCCGCTCTACCTGGCGGAGCAGGTGGCGGCGCTCGGGGTGGCGAAGGTCGTCCTGGGCTGGCCGGCATACCTCGTCGCCATCACGGCCATGGGCGCCATCCTGATGCGCGGTCGCACGCCGATCGACCCGAGTCGCCTGGCCTGACGCCCGACCTCGGGTCAGCGGTCCCCTCGCGGGGCCGGCCGGACTCAGCTCTCGCTGTCGGCGTGGTGCCGTTCGCCGGGAGCCACGAGGTCCTGGAGGCGGTCCTCCTGCTCCGTCGTCGTGATGAAGAGCAGCTCGTCGCCGGCCTCGATCGCGTCGTCCGGCGTCGGAGCGAGCGGGCGCTCCTCACGGATGATCGCCACGAGGACGGTGTCGGTCGGCCAGTCGACGTCGCCGACGCGCCGGCCTGCGAACGGGCTGCCTTCAGGGAGAGTGATCTCGACCATCGAGGCGCGGCCCTGCTGGAACTCGAAGATGYGCACGAGGTCACCGATGCTCACCGCCTCCTCGATGAGCGCCGTCATGAGGCGGGGCGTCGACACCGCGACGTCCACGCCCCAGGACTCGTCGAACATCCACTCGTTCTTCGGGTTGTTGACGCGAGCGACCGTGCGCGGCACGCCGAACTCGGTCTTGGCCAGCAGCGAGAGCACGAGGTTGGCCTTGTCGTCGCCGGTGGCGGCCACACACACGTCGGACTCCTCGAGCCGCGCCTCCTCGAGGGCTGCGAGCTCGCAGGCGTCCGCGAGCAGCCACGACGCCTCCGGCACGCGCGACGCCTGGACGTCGTCGGCGTCCTTGTCGATGAGCAGCACCTGGTGCCCGTTTGCGAGCAGCTCACGGGCGATGGAGCGGCCGACGCTTCCGGCTCCGGCGATGACGACGCGCATGGGGTTTCTTCTCCTGAACCGGTCAGTGGGGGGCCGGGGCCTGGTCGCAGAGTCGCTCGACGCGAGCGAGGTCGTCACGCGAGACGGTGAGGTGGACGAGGTCGCCCTGCTGCACGACCATGTCGGGCCGGGGGATGGTGCCCTCACCGAGGCGGGTGATGTAGGCGACCCGGGCGCCGGTCTGCTCCTCGACGTCGGTGAGATGCCGACCGACCCAGGCCTCGGCCAGCGGCACCTCGGCGATGACGATCTTGCCGCTCGGGTCGGTGAGCTCGGGGACGGCGCCCTGGGGCAGCAGCCGCTGGATCATCTGGTCGGACGTCCAGCGCACGGTGGCGACGGTCGGGATGCCGAGCCGCTGGTAGACCATGGCGCGCTGCGGGTCGTAGATGCGGGCGGCGACGTGCTCGACCCCGAACGTCTCGCGCGCCACGCGGGCCGCGAGGATGTTGGAGTTGTCGCCGCTGCTCACAGCGGCGAAGGCGTAGGCGTCGCGGATGCCGGCGGCCACGAGGGTGTCGCGGTCGAAGCCGATGCCCGTGACGGTCTGGCCCTCGAAGGAGGTGCCGAGCCGGCGGAAGGCCGACGCGTCGGCGTCGATGATCGCGACGTCGTGGCCGCCTCGGCCCAGGGTGCGGGCGAGGGTCGACCCGACGCGGCCGCATCCCATGATGACGAAGTGCACGGACGCGACGCTACACCGTGACGGCATACGTTCTCGGGCAGGTTCCGTGCGGTGGCGAGCGGGCCTGAGCGGGTCGGTGCGTCGTCACGATCCGGCATACAGTGTCGTCGTGCCCGGTACCGGATCGCTGTTCAAGCGCCTCCTCCTCGGCCGCGCGATGCGCAGCGACAAGCTCGGGGAGACGCTGCTGCCCAAGCGGCTCGCGTTGCCGATCTTCGCGAGCGACGCGCTGTCGTCGGTGGCCTACGCCCCCGACGAGATCCTCCTGATGCTCGGCCTCGCCGGCGGGACGTTCGTCGCGACGCACAGCTGGCAGGTCACCGTCGCGGTCGTCCTCGTCATGGTCGTCGTGGTGGCGTCGTACCGCCAGAACGTGCACGCCTACCCGTCGGGCGGTGGCGACTACGAGGTGGCCAYGGTCAACCTCGGTCCGCGGGCCGGGCTCACCGTCGCCAGCGCGCTCCTCGTCGACTACGTGCTCACCGTCGCGGTGTCGATCTCCTCGGGCGTGCAGAACGCTGCGACGGTGCTCGGCTTCGTGCGCGGTCACGAGGTCATCGTCGCGGTCGCGCTCATCGTCTTCCTGACCGCCATGAACCTCCGCGGTGTCCGTGAGTCCGGCAAGGCCTTCGCCGTGCCGGTCTACGCCTTCATGCTGGCCATCATCGGCATGGGCATCTACGGCTTCATCCAGCACTTCACCGGCACCCTCACGCCGGCCGAGAGCGCCGGCCTGACACTCGAGCCCGAACCGGGCCAGGGCGTCACCGGGCTGGCCGCGGCCTTCCTGCTGCTCCGGGCGTTCTCGTCGGGGTGCGCGGCCCTCACCGGGGTCGAGGCGATCAGCAACGGGGTTCCCGCCTTCAAGAAACCCAAGAGCGACAACGCAGCGACGACCCTCCTGCTCATGGGGACGCTGTCCATCGTCATGCTCGGGTCGATCATCACCCTCGGCCAGTGGACCGGCGTCAAGATCGCCAACGACCCGGGCACCCAGCTGCTGCGCAACGGCCAGCCGGTCGGTGACTCGTACGTGCAGCACACGGCCATCGGCCAGCTCGCCGAGTCGGTGTTCGCGCACTTCCCGGTCGGGGTCGTCTTCGTCTCGATCGTCACCGGCCTGATCCTCGTCCTGGCCGCCAACACCGCCTTCAACGGCTTCCCGGTGCTCGGCTCGATCCTCGCGCGCGACGGCTACCTGCCCCGACAGATGCACACCCGCGGCGACCGGCTCGCCTTCAGCAACGGCATCCTCATCCTCGCCGGGGCGGCCATCGTCCTCGTCATCGTGTTCAAGGCCGAGGTCACCGCGCTCATCCAGCTCTACATCGTCGGGGTGTTCGTCTCCTTCACCACCAGCCAGATCGGCATGGTGCGGCACTGGACCCGACACCTGAGGCTCGAGCGCGACGCCAAGGAGCGGACGCGGATGCAGCGCTCCCGCATCATCAACGGGGTCGGGGCGGCGATGTCGGGGACGGTGCTCGTCGTCGTGCTCCTGACGAAGTTCCAGGCTGGCGCCAAGTACGCCATCCTCGCCATGGTCGTGCTCTTCGCGCTCATGCTCGGCATCAAGAAGCACTACAACCGCGTGCGGGACGAGCTCGCCATCGACTGGGAAGTCGAACGCCCGATGCTGCCGAGCCACGTCCACGCCATCGTCTGCATCTCGAAGGTGCACAAGCCCACGATGCGCGCACTCGCGTACGCCCGTGCGAGCCGACCGACCTACCTCGAGGCGGTCACCGTCGACGTCGACCCCGACGAGACCCAGTCCCTGCTCGACGAGTGGGACCGGCGAGACATCCCGGTGCCGCTCAAGGTCCTGTCGTCGCCCTACCGCCAGATCACCAAGCCGATCCTCGACTACGTCCGCTCGATCCGCAGCGGCAACCCGCGCGACATCGTCACGGTCTACCTCCCGGAGTACGTCCTCGGGAAGTGGTGGGAGCAGGTGCTGCACAACCAGAGCGCCCTGCGTCTCAAGGCCCGCCTCCTGTTCACCCCGGGCGTCATGGTCGTCAGCGTGCCGTGGCAGCTCCAGTCGTCCGAGGGCGCCGAGCGTGACTGGATCGACGAGCCGCCGATCAGCGGGTCCGTGCGCGGGGGAGCGCTGTGAGCGGGCGCCAGACCCGCGAGCGCGCCGCCGGTGGCGAGTCGCTCGTCGGCCAGGAGTGGACCGTCGAGGTCGGGCCGGTGGCCCACGGAGGTCACTGCGTGGCGCGCCACGAGGGCCAGGTCGTGTTCGTGCGCCACACGCTGCCGGGCGAGCGTGTCGTCGCACGGGTCACCGAGGGGCGGGTGGGTGACAGCTTCGTGCGCGCCGACGCCGTCGAGGTGCTCGAGGCGGCTCCGGGCCGCGTCCCCGCCCCGTGCCCGTATGCCGCCCCGGGCCTCTGCGGTGGGTGCGACTTCCAGCACGCGTCCCTCGAGACGCAGCGCGCGCTCAAGGCGGCAGTCGTGCGGGAGCAGTTCGCGCGGATCGCGGGCCTCGAGGTCGAGGTCGAGGTGCAGCCCGTGCCGGGCGACGAGGACGGCCTGCGGTGGCGCACCCGCGTCGAGTTCGCCGTCGACGAGTCTGGTCGGGCCGGCCTGCGGCGGCACCGATCTCGCGACATCGTGCGGGTCGACGACTGCCTCATCGCCACCCGGGCAGTCATCGACTCCGGCGTTCTCGACACCGAGTGGCCCGACGTCGAGTCGGTCGATGTCGTCGACGCCGCCCATCCGGACGAGCCGGTGCTCGTCCCGCTGCCCGCACCCGATGGTGCGAGCGCCGGCGGTGGGCTCGTGGGCGAGCTCGCCCGGGACGGCGACTGGGAGGGCGAGTACGTCGTGGCTGCACGTGGCTTCTGGCAGGTCCACCCGGGCGCGGCCTCGACCTTCCTTTCCCGGGTCACGGCCCTGCTCGAGGCGCGCCCCGGTGACCGCGTGATCGACCTGTATGCCGGCTCGGGCCTGTTCACGATGCGTCTCGGCGAGCTCGTCGCACCTGACGGCTTCGTCCTCGGGGTCGAGGGGGACCGGGCGGCGGTGGAGAACGGGGTCGTCAACACCGAGCACCTAGACAACGTCGAGTGGCGCGCCAACCGGGTCGACCGCGAGCTGCGGTCGCTCGTCGGACAGGACGTCACCGCCGACCTCGCGGTGCTCGACCCGCCGCGCACGGGGGCGGGCAAGGACGTCATGGGTCTGCTCGCCCGGATGGCTCCGCGCCGGGTCGTCTATGTCGCGTGCGATCCCTCGGCGCTCGCGCGCGACGTCAAGGCCGCTGCGACACACGGCTACGGGCTCGTCTCGCTCGAGGCCTGGGACGCGTTCCCGATGACGCACCACGTCGAGTGCATCGCCGTCCTGGAGCCCCGGGAGGGCTGACGACGCGGCTGCGTCACGGGCACGAGACGATGTCGTCATGTCGTTCAGCTATCCCGTCGCCGTGAAGTTCTCAGAGATCGATCTCGCCGGTGTCGTCTTCAACTCGCACTACCTGACGTGGTGCGAGGACGCGAAGATGGCTTTCCTCGAGAGCGTCGGGTACGGCCCCTACTGGTTCACCGAGCACGGTCGGCTGGGGCTCGTGCGCCACGCGGAGATCGACTGGGTCGCGAGCCTCAAGCCGCTCGACCGAGCCGACATCAGGGTGTCCGTCGAGCGGCTCGGCACCTCGTCGTTCACGCTCCGCCACGAGATCTGGCGGGCCGGCGCGCACCCCGTGCGGACGGCCACGTGTGTCATCACGTACGTCTGGTTCGACACCGCCGCGGGCGCCAAGGCTCCGTTGGACTCAGGGTTCCGAGAAGCTCTCGTAGATCACGAGTGACTGTCGGCGGCTCGTACTAGTGTTCGAACATGGACAGGGGAGCGGGTTCCGTCGAGGCCCAGGGGGCCTCTGCCGGCGCTGTGCTCGAGGTGCTGACGGGCGTGCCCGCTGACGTCTTCGACGCCTTGCGGCCGGCCGCCCAGGCTGCCGTGGTGGCACGGATCGTGCCGGATCGTCTGCGCACCCTCGACGTGGCGAGTGCCGAAGCGGTCATCGCTGTCACCCAACGTGCCGTCAATGCCCTGGGAGCCATCCAGGAGCTGGCCCTTGCGGCCTGTGTCCGCCGGGAGGAGCTCGATCTCACCGAACTCGACGGCGACTGGTCCGACGGGTCCGAGCACCGTCCGTCCGCGATCAAGATGGTCGCCTCGAATGTCGCCCCCCTTCTGCGGTCGACGCCGCGCGGCGCGGAGGCGCGGGTGGGGGACGCCCTCTGCCTCGTCGACGAGCTGCCTCGCACCCTGGCCCTGGCGCTCGACGGGCAGCTGGACCGCAGGCAGACGGGCGTCATCGTCGACCATGCCCAGCTCGTCGCCATGGACGCGCGACCCCTCTTCGACGCCGCCGTGACCTCCGTGCCCGAGATGCCGACGCTGACTCCGGGTCGGCTGCGGGTCGTCTGCGAGCGGGTCGCCGTGGCCGTCGACCCGGAGGCGGTCGAGCGACGCGCGAAGCTCGGCCTGCGTGAGCGCTTCGTACGGGTCGAGCCCGGCGTCGACCCCGGCATGGCGTGGTGGAAGGCATCGATCCCCTCGTTCGCCTCGATGCAGGCGTGGGCCGCGATCGACGAGCTCGCGCACGAGTACGTCAGGGCTGACCCCTCCCGCTCGATCGACCAGGCGCGCGCCGACGCCTTCGTCGACCTCCTGCTCGGCAGCGCGCATGTCTCGACCACCGTGGAACTCGTGGTGCCCACCTTCGTCGGCGCCCCGCAGGACGCCGACGCCGGGACCTCGGACAGCGCCACCAATGACCTCAAGACCCCTGCGCCTGCTCCCGCGGCTGCGCCTGCTCCCGCGGCTGCGCCGGCTCCCGCGGCTGCGCCGGCTCCCGCGGCTGCGCCGGCTCGCCGACCCGGCGCTGAGGGGTCTGGGACTGGTGCGGCGGCCAAACGCGATGGCACGGTTGAGCCTCTTGGGCTGGAGCACGTGGATGGGTCCCTGCTCGCGCCGGAGCATGCGATCGCCTCCGAGCTGTTCGGACAGGGATGCGTGACCTTCGGTGCCTTCCCAGAGGAATCGGAGCTCGAACAGCACAAACTCCGTCAGGGACGGTGGCGACCGCCCCGGCTGGGCGTCCGAGATGCGCGCGCGGGATGGATCCTCTCGACCGCACTGGTCGAGGTGCTGACCGACCCGGACGTCGTGCTGCGCCTGACGCGCGCTGATGCGCTCACGGGTGTGACCGTCGCCAGAGATCCGCTGCTGTACCGGCCCAACGCCGCTCTGGCGCAACGAGTGCGGGATCGGGATCGCACGTGCCGCTTTCCCGGCTGCGGCGTCGCAGCCCGGCGGTGCGACCTCGACCACGTCGTCCCCTACCCGGACGGTTCCACGGCTGAGGAGAACCTCGTCTCCCTCTGCCGCACGCACCACGGGTTCAAGCATCACTCCGGGTGGCTGCTCACGATGGACGCGGCCGGTACGTGCACGTGGACGTCGCCGACCGGGCGGTCCTACGTCACCCGCCCCGCTGACGTCCGTCTGACCGCCGCCTGACTCCCATCAGAAGAAGGGCGTTGTCGTCCACAGCCGCTGGATGTGCCGAACAGCGACCGTGACGCGGCCGCGGTGCTAGCGTCGAGCGACGTGCTGGGCACGACGCGGAGGCGACATGGACGCGTTCATGAAGTTCGACGGCATCGAGGGTGGCAGCCAGAGCAAGGAACACCAGGGCGCCGTGGACGTGCTGTCGTGGAGCTGGGGGGTGACGGCCCAGGGCGGAGATGCCGGGGGTGGGGCCGGCGGTTGGGGTGGAGTCGGTCGAGCCCGCGCCCACGAGTTCCGCATCATGCACCACTACGACCTCGCGTCGCCGCACCTCGCCTCCTTCGCCGCCAGCGGCAAGCACCTCAAGGAGGCCACCTTCGACGTCGCCAGACCGGGTGCCCGCGCACCCTTCCTCACCGTGACGATGAAGGACCTCGTCGTGACCGAGGCGCTCGTTTCGGGTGACGACGACACGGTTGACGAGGAGGTCGCCCTGCAACCCGCCTGGATCCGTTTCGACTATGCAGAGCCCGGATCGAGCGGAGGCTCGACAGGTCGCACCTCGAGCGTCACGTGGGACATCCGATCCAACAAGGTGGGCTGAACGCCACAGCGCGGACGGGCAGGCTGCTGCGGGTCGCTCAAGGGCAGACAGCGGGCCGAGCAACGGCGAGGATGGGCGGGTAGGGAGGGACTGACAGGGACGGATCTGTGTGGTTAGATATATCTTGACGTCAAGATAAATCGAGCACCGTGACATCAGTGTTGCTGGAAGGAGCCCGACGTGGGCAGTGTTGACAGCTTCAAGGCCAAGGGGACCCTCGAGGTCGGGGATCAGTCCTACGAGATCTACCGGCTCGCAGGGGTCGACGGACAGGAGACCCTGCCGTACAGCCTCAAGGTCCTCCTGGAGAACCTTCTGCGCACCGAGGACGGCGCGAACATCACCGCCGACCACATCCGCGCCATCGGCTCGTGGGACGAGAACGCCGAGCCGTCCACGGAGATCCAGTTCACGCCCGCGCGCGTGATCATGCAGGACTTCACCGGCGTGCCGTGCGTCGTCGACCTCGCCACGATGCGCGAGGCCGTCGCCGACCTCGGTGGCGACCCGGCGCGGATCAACCCGCTGGCCCCCGCCGAGCTCGTCATCGACCACTCCGTCATCATCGACGTCTTCGGCCGCGCTGACGCCTTCGAGCGCAACGTCGAGATCGAGTACCAGCGCAACCGCGAGCGCTACCAGTTCCTGCGCTGGGGACAGACCGCCTTCGACGACTTCAAGGTCGTCCCGCCGGGCACCGGCATCGTCCACCAGGTCAACATCGAGCACCTCGCCCGCACCGTCATGGTGCGCGACGGCGTCGCCTACCCCGACACCTGCGTAGGCACCGACTCGCACACGACGATGGTCAACGGCCTCGGCGTGCTCGGCTGGGGCGTCGGCGGCATCGAGGCCGAGGCCGCGATGCTCGGCCAGCCCGTCTCGATGCTCATCCCGCGCGTCGTCGGCTTCAAGCTGAGCGGCACCATCCCGATCGCCGCCACGGCGACCGACGTGGTCCTCACGATCACCGAGATGTTGCGCAAGCACGGCGTCGTCGGCAAGTTCGTCGAGTTCTACGGCGAGGGCGTGTCCCAGGTGCCGCTCGCCAACCGCGCCACCATCGGCAACATGAGCCCCGAGTTCGGCTCGACGTGCGCGATCTTCCCGATCGACGACGTGACGCTCGACTACCTGCGCCTCACCGGCCGGTCCGACGAGAGCGTCGCCCTCGTCGAGGCGTACGCCAAGGAGCAGGGCATGTGGCTCAAGGCAGGTCCCGACCAGCCCGAGTCCCGCTACAGCGAGTACCTCGAGCTCGACCTGTCGACCGTCGTCCCCTCGATCGCCGGACCGAAGCGTCCGCAGGACCGCATCGCGCTCAGCGACGCCCAGGACGCGTTCCGCAAGGTGCTGCCGACCTACGTCGCGCACGACGAGGGCGACTCCGGCAACGCGGAGTCCTTCCCGGCCAGCGACCCGGGCGTCGACGACGGGGGCGAGAAGCCGGTCGACGGCGCGACGAACGGTCGCCCGTCGAAGAAGGTGTCGGTCACCGATGCCGAGGGGCGCGAGTTCGAGATCGACCACGGCATCGTCTCGATCGCCTCGATCACGAGCTGTACGAACACCTCGAACCCGTCGGTGATGATGGCCGCCGCGATGCTCGCCAAGAACGCCGTCGAGAAGGGCCTGTCGGTCGCCCCGTGGGTCAAGACGTCGATGGCCCCGGGCTCCAAGGTCGTCACGGGCTACTACGAGAAGGCYGGGATGTGGCCCTACCTCGAGAAGCTCGGCTTCCACCTCGTCGGCTACGGCTGCACGACGTGCATCGGCAACTCGGGCCCGCTCAACGAGGAGATCTCCAAGGCGATCAACGACAACGACCTCGCCGTCACGTCGGTCCTCTCGGGCAACCGCAACTTCGAGGGTCGCATCAACCCCGACGTCAAGATGAACTACCTCGCGAGCCCGCCGCTCGTCATCGCCTACGCCCTCGCCGGGACGATGGACTTCGACTTCGAGTCGCAGCCCCTGGGTCAGGACACCGACGGCAACGACGTCTTCCTCGAGGACATCTGGCCGGCTCCGGCCGACGTCGAGCGCACCATCGCGGCCTCGATCAGCCAGGAGATGTTCACCGAGGACTACGCCGACGTCTTCGCCGGCGACGAGCGCTGGCAGTCGCTGCCGACCCCCGAGGGCGACACGTTCGCGTGGGACGGCGAGTCGACGTACGTGCGCAAGCCCCCGTACTTCGACGGCATGTCGATGGACACGACGCCGGTCGCCGACATCGAAGGTGCACGCGTGCTCGCCAAGCTCGGCGACTCCGTGACGACCGACCACATCAGCCCCGCCGGTGCCATCAAGAACGACAGCCCCGCCGGCAAGTACCTCGCCGAGCACGGCATCGAGCGCAAGGACTTCAACTCCTACGGCTCGCGCCGCGGCAACCACGAGGTCATGATCCGTGGCACGTTCGCCAACATCCGCCTGAGGAACCTCCTCCTCGACGGCGTCGAGGGCGGCTTCACGCGCGACTTCACGCACGGCGGGGAGCAGACGACGATCTACGACGCCGCGCAGAGCTATGCCGCTGCCGGCACCCCGCTCGTCATCCTCTCGGGCAAGGAGTACGGCTCGGGAAGCTCGCGGGACTGGGCCGCCAAGGGCACGAGCCTGCTCGGGGTCAAGGCCGTCATCGCCGAGAGCTACGAGCGCATCCACCGCTCCAACCTCATCGGCATGGGCGTCATCCCGCTCCAGTACCCCGCAGGTCAGAACGCCGACTCGCTCGGCCTCGACGGCACCGAGACCTTCTCGATCACGGGAATCACCGCGCTCAACGAGGGCTCGACGCCGAAGACGGTCAAGGTCGTCGCGACCAGGGAGTCGGGCGAGACGGTCGAGTTCGACGCCGTGGTCCGCATCGACACCCCCGGTGAGGCCGACTACTACCGCAACGGCGGCATCCTCCAGTACGTCCTGCGGTCGCTCGTCAACAGCTGACGCGCACTGCCCGACGGGCCCCGCACGCCGCTCCACGCGGTGTGCGGGGCCGCCGCCGTTCCCCGCCGACGGCGTATGCCATGCTCATCGCGTGACCGACCGACACGCGATCCTGACCGCCTGGGAGACCGGCTTCGACTGGTCTCCCTCGCACGACGTCGTCTATGCCGACGTCCACGTCGACGGGGCCGAGCGGGTCACCTACGCCTCGGGTGTCTGGGAGTCTCGGATCGTCGAGTTGCCCTTTGCTGCAACGGAGCTCATCCCGTCGTGGAATGCGCGCACCCCGGCCGGCACGTGGCTGCACGTCGAGGGTCGGGTCGCCGACGTGTCGGGCTGGACGCCGTGGTTCACCTTCGCGCGCTGGGCCGAGGACGACCCGGCGGGGGAGTCCCCGATCACGCGCACGACGTTGCGGGACCAGCACTTCGAGTCAGGGCACGTCGATACGGACACGTGGCTCGCTGCGCCCGGTCGCGGGTTCGACCGCTGGCAGCTGAGGCTGACCGCCCTGGCCCTTTCGACAAGCGAGATCGCTTGGCCCCCAGTCACGCTCGTCGCCGGTACCGCGTCACGCTTCCACATCGCGGCGGACGAGCCGACGAGTGCCCCGGGCGTCGGCCGCGGACACGAGGTCGAGGTCCCGCCGCACTCGCAGCGCCTGCACGTCGACACGTTTCCCGAGTGGGACAACGGCGGCCAGTCGTGGTGCTCACCCACGTCGACGACGATGCTGCTCGAGCACTGGGGGCGTGCCCCGGGGCCCGACGAGGTGGCCTGGGTCGGCCGCGCCGTCGACCCCGAGGTGGTCCACGGGGTGCGCCGCGTCTTCGACCGCTCCTACGGAGGTGCCGGCAACTGGGCCTTCAACACGGCCTACGCCGGGACGCGCGGGCTGCGCGCCTACGTGACCCGGCTACGCGACCTGACCGAGGCCGAGGCGTTCCTGGCGATGGGCGTCCCTCTCGTGGTGTCGGTGACCTTCGGGGAGGACGAGCTCGAAGGCGCCGGCTACGACACGAACGGTCACCTGCTGACGATCATCGGTTTCACCACCGAGGGTGACGTCGTGTCCAACGACCCCAACTCGCACCGCGTCGCGAGCAACGAGCAGGTGCGCGCCGTCTACCGTCGCGACCAGTTCGAGCGTGTCTGGCTGGGGTCCGACGGCGGGCTCGCCTACGTGATGCACCCGACTGGCGTGGCGCTGCCGACCCCGCCCGCGGAGGCCAACTGGGCGTGACCTCGGCCGGGCACATGTAGGTTTCCTGCGCTTGATGCTGGCCAGACGAAGATTTTGCACACCCATGATCCTTCCGGCACGAGCCCGGGTGTTGACTGGCCGCGCCCAGCCCGACCGGAAGGTGTGCCATGTCGCAGTCCCTCGTCCCGCCCGCAGGCTCACCGAGCCGCCGCGTCCTCCTCGGCTCAGCCGCCGGCCTCACCCTGGTCGGCGTCGCCGGCACGGGAACCGCCAGGGCGGGAACCCTCACCGCCGCGGGTGGGCCCGGCTCGTCCGACACGAGCGACCGCCACGTCTCCTACCGTGAGTGGAGCGGACGGGACCTCTGCCCAGGCCGCTTCACCGGGCGGCGCGACTACGTCGACCCGTTCGACGCGACCGCCACGTCGCGCTCCTACGACGTCGCCACCTGGGTCTCTCCCGTCGTGCGACCCGGTTTCGGGCTGACCGAGCTCGTCTCCTCGTGGAACGCCGACACGCCGGGCGCGTCGTGGGTCGAGATCTCGGTCCGGGGCCGCAGCGGCGGCGTGGCCACCAAGGAGTACGTCCTCGGTCGCTGGTGCCGCTACGACCCCGCTCAGGGAGGTGGCATCCACCGCACGTCGGTCGACGGCCAGGGCGACACGGTCGCCACGGTCTACACCGACACCCTGGCGACCCGATCCGGCCACGTCCTCGACGAGTGGCAGCTCGTCGTCCGGCTGATGCGTCCCACGGGCACGCGGCATACGCCCCGGCTGCGGTCGGTCGGCGCGATGGCCTCGGCCCTGCCCGACGCGCCGCGGGTGCCACGCAGCCCCAACGGCCGGGCCCGCGGCCGTGTCCTCGACGTGCCGACCTTCTCCCAGGAGAAGCACATCGGCCACTTCCCCCAGTGGGACAACGGGGGAGAGGCCTGGTGCTCGCCGACGTCGACCTCGATGGTCCTTGCCTACTGGGGCGCCGGCCCGCGCCACGACGAGACCACCTGGGTGACCGAGGCGCTGCCGGCCGAGACCGACCCGCAGGTGGACTTCGCCGCGCGCAACGTCCACGACTACACCTACGACGGCTGCGGCAACTGRCCGTTCAACGCGGCCTATGCCGCGACCCGGCCGCGGATGCGGGCGTTCGTCACCCGGCTCCGGTCACTGACCGAGGCCGAGGAGTTCATCGCCGCAGGCATCCCGCTCGTCACGTCCGTCTCCTTCAAGAAGGGGGAGCTGGACGGTGCCGGCTACGGCACGAACGGCCACCTCATGGTCGTCGTCGGTTTCACCCGTGACGGCGACGTCGTGTGCAACGACCCCGCCTCGCACCTGCTTCGCGACAACTCCCAGGTGCGCGTCGTCTACGACCGGGAGCAGTTCGAGAACGTCTGGGTGCCGCACAGCGGTGGGATCGCCTACGTCATCCACCCGGAGCGGCGCCGCCTGCCGCGGGCGCCCCGCCACGAGCCCAACTGGTGAGCCCGCCCCGTCGCGAACTGAGCACTCGACGGTGGGGACGTGGGCACTCGGGGGGTCAGCGGCCGAGGCCGGAGCGCGGGTCCCGGTCGGTGACGCAGTAGAGCGCTCCGGCCGGGTCGCGCAGGGTGGTCCAGCCGGCGTGGCGGACCACGACGGTCGCGCCCATGCGCTCGTGCCGTGCCACCTCGGCGGCCCGGTCGTCACAGGCGAGATCGAGGTGGCCGGTGACCCGCGGCCCGGTCTCGGGCCCCGGCGCAGTCTCCGTCCCGGACGCCGGCGCCACCTCGCCGAGCCGCTGGAGCAGCAACCGGATCGGGATGCCGTCAGGGCGCACGAGGTGCCGGAACTCGGGCCGGCTCACCGAGCGGCGCACCGGCCATCCGGTCAGCTCGGACCAGAAGACGCACTCGGTGTCGTAGGCCGCCGCCGGGATGTCGAGACACACCTGGTCGACGACGCTCTCGTGCTGCTGCGGCCAGCGCGTCGGCCACGGGCGTCGGCTGAGGACCTCGTGCACGAAGCAGAAGACGAACCCGCCGGGGGAGCGCAGCACGACGAAACCGTGGTCGGAGCGGTGCACGACGGCCGCTCCCAGTCCCTCGGCGCGGTCGGTGGAGGCCGCCGCCGACGTCACGTGCAGGTCGAGGTGCAGACCGCCCGGTCTGCTCGGGTCCTGGGCGCCGGTCCGTTGGAACTTCAGGTACGGGTCGCCGACGGGCGGGAGCAGCGTCGTGAACTCCGCGGCGTCCCCGCGAGGTGGCGACACGGCATACCCCGTCACCGCCGACCAGAAGTGGATCCCCGCCTCGTGGACGTCGGGCGGCAGGTCGAGGAAGGCCGTCACCCAGCTGACCGTCGTCATGGTTCGAGACTAGGCGAGGCAGACTGGGCGCATGCCCACTCCGACGCCCTCGCCGCACACCCCTCCCGGGTGGCCGCCGGGCGTCCCACCGGCCCACACGCCGGGCTGGGAGGAGCGCGCCGTGCTGTGGCTGCTCGACCAGTGCCCTCCGGACTACCGGGCGTATGCCGGGTGGCGGCGTCACCCCATCGCCCTCGCGTGGCTGGCCGGCCGGCACCTCGACGGCCAGGTCGTCGCCATGCGCGACGCGTGGCGCGAGGCACGCGTCGCGATCGGACCGCACGTCCCAGCGGAGGCGTTGACCGAGATCCTCGGTCAGATCGAGGCCGAGGGGATCCGGCTGCTCGCCGCCTCGCGGTCGGCGCGGCTGCTGCACGAAGCCCTCCAGGGCAAGGTCTTCGCGCCCCGACTGTGAGAATGGTGTGACGAGGTCGGCAGCGTCCCGTGCACAGCGTTGGGACCCGTCGGACGTTGACCCGTAGACTCGACCGACCCACCTGCGTGGGCGACCGACCGACCGAGAGGACGACGCAGCGTGGCCCTGCTGGAGACGATCACGAGCCCCGCGGCGCTCAAGGCGCTGCCGGCCGACCAGCTTCCGGCCCTGGCGGAGGAGATCCGCACCTTCCTCGTCACCGAGGTCTCCAAGACGGGTGGGCATCTCGGCCCCAACCTCGGCGTCGTCGAGCTGACGATCGCGCTGCACCGGGTCTTCGACTCCCCGCACGACACGTTGGTCTTCGACACCGGTCACCAGTCCTACGTGCACAAGCTGCTCACCGGTCGCCAGGACTTCAGCAAGCTGAAGAAGAAGGGCGGGCTCTCCGGCTACCCCAGCCGCGCCGAGTCTGAGCACGACGTCGTCGAGAACTCCCACGCCTCGACCGCGCTCTCCTGGGCCGACGGCATCGCCAAGGGCCGACGCCTGAGCGGCGAGAGAGACCGGCACACCGTCGCGGTGATCGGCGACGGCGCCCTGACCGGCGGCATGGCCTGGGAGGCCATCAACAACATCGCCGTCGACAAGACCTTGCCCCTCGTCATCGTCGTCAACGACAACGAGCGCTCCTACGCCCCCACCATCGGCGGGCTCGCCGACCACCTCGCGACCCTGCGCACGACCCGCGGCTACGAGCGGTTCCTCGACTGGGGCAAGCGGTCGCTCGCCAGGACGCCGGTCGTCGGCGGTGCGATGTTCGAGACGCTCCACGGCGTCAAGAAGGGGATCAAGGACATCGTCGCGCCACAGGGGATGTTCGAGGACCTCGGGCTGAAGTACCTCGGGCCCGTCGACGGCCACGACGAGCCGGCGGTCGAGCGGGCGCTGCGCAAGGCCAGGGACTTCGGTGGTCCGGTCATCGTCCACGTCATCACGCAGAAGGGCCGCGGCTACCAGCCGGCCATCGACGACGAGGCCGACCAGTTCCACGGCGTCGGCAAGTTCAACCCGGAGACCGGGCTGCCGTTCGAGGTCTCCGGCCGCATCTGGACTGACGAGTTCAACGACGAGATGGTGGCGGTCGGCCGCGACCGTCCTGATGTCGTCGCCCTCACCGCCGCCATGCTCATCCCCGTCGGCCTGGACGGCTTCGCCGCCGCCTATCCCGACCGGGTCTTCGACGTCGGCATCGCCGAGCAGCACGCCGTGACCATGGCCTCTGGGCTCGCCTACTCCGGCCTGCACCCGGTCGTCGCCGTCTACGCCACGTTCCTCAACCGCGCCTTCGACCAGCTCCTCATGGACTGCGCCATGCACCGGGCCGGCGTCACCGTCATCCTCGACCGCGCCGGAGTCACGGGCAGCGACRGCGCGTCGCACAACGGCATGTGGGACATGACGCTCACCTCCATCGTGCCGGGGCTGCGCCTCGCCGCCCCGCGGGACGGTGAGCAGGTGCGCAAGCAGCTGCGCGAGGCCCTGGACGTGTCGGACGGCCCGACGGTCATCCGGTTCCCGAAGGGCGACGTCGCCGACCCGTTGACAGCCGTGCGCTCCATCGGTGACGTCGACGTGCTCTTCGAGAACGCCGGCGACGAGGTCGACCTGCTCGTCGTCGGCGTCGGCGCCTTCGCCGGGCTCGCCACCGAGGCGGGCGAGAAGATCGCGGCCCACGGCCGCACCGTGCGGGTCATCGACCCCCGCTGGGTGATCCCGGTCAGCGACGACGTCGTCGCGCTCGCTCGCCGCGCCGGTGCCGTCGCCGTGGTCGAGGACAACCTCGTCAGCGGCGGTGTCGGGGCAGCCGTCACGCTCGCCCTGCACGAGGCCGACGTCGACGTGCGGGTGCACACCTACGGCATCCCGAAGCGCTTCCTCGAGCACGCGTCTCGCGGACAGATCCTCGAGGAGCTCGGCCTGACCGCCGACCAGCTCGTGCTCGACCTCGAGAAGAGCCTCTGACCGCCGACGGCGGCGAAGGGGAGCCGGGACCGGGCGCCCGCCCAGCCCTCACCCAGCGCGCCTCCCTAGGATGGACCGCATGCAGCTTCGAGACGCAGCCGGCGTGACGACCGCGCCCATCGCAGCCCTCGGGCTCGTCGGTGGCTACGTCGTCGCCCGCGAGAGCGGTATCCGCCCCCTGGGTGGGGTCGTGCTCGGCGCCGCCGGCCTCTACGCCGGACGCACCTGGGTTGCCAAGGCCGGGGGAGCCGGGGCTGCGGGTCTCGCCGCGGTCTACCTCGGTGGATTCGGGGCGTCGCACGTGCTGGCCAAGAAGATCGGTGCCTGGCCGTCCGTCCTCACCGTTGCCGCGGTCAGCGCGGCGGCCTCGTGGGCCGTCGCCGACCGACGGAGCTGACACTCAGCTGTCGGGACGAGCGACGCCGAGTCGACGGACGAGGGCGTTGGCGTCCCCGACCGGCCCGAGGTGGACGAGCTTGTCGGGGTTGACCACCGCGCGGACGCCCGCCACCTGACCGTCACGGACGTCGAGAGCCCAGACGGCGAGCAGCCGTCCCTCGACGAGGAACATCGCGCCCGGGTCCCCGTTGACCTCGGTGAGCCGGATCTCCATCTCGGGCAGGCGACGCAGCGCCCGCAGCCAGTTGGTGAGGGTGTGCGCGACCCGGCTGCGGCCGCGCTGCGAGCGCGCGAGCGAGGGCGCCTTGCCACCACCGTCGCCGACGAGCTCGACGTCGTGTGCCAGCAGGGACTCGAGGCCGGCGAGGTCGCCCGTGCGGGCGGCGGTGAAGAAGCGCCTCGCCAGCTCGCTCTGCTGCTCTGGAGTCGTGCTGAACCGGGGGCGGCGGTCCTCAACGTGTCGTCGCGCGCGCACCGCGAGCTGGCGCACGTTGGCCTCGCCCTTGCCGACGATCGTCGCGACCTCGTCGTAGCCGTAGCCGAACACGTCGTGGAGCAGCAGGACCGCGCGCTGCTCCGGCGACAGGCTCTCCAGCAGCACGAGTAGCGCCATCGACAGCGAGTCGGCGGTCTCCGCCGCGCGGGCCGGGTCCTGGCCGGCAGCCTGGCCGTCGGTGAGGATCGGCTCGGGGAGCCAGTCACCGACGTACCGCTCCCGGCGCACCCGCGCCGACCGCAGCTCGTCCATCGCGAGTCGGGTCGTCACGGTGGCCGTGAACGCCCGCGGGGAGGCGATGTGCTCGCCCGACTCGAGCGCGCGGTGAACCCGGAGCAGCGCCTCCTGGACCACGTCCTCCGCCTCGGTGACGCTCCCCAGCATCCGGTAGGCGATCCCGAAGGCCACGGGCCGCATCGCCGCCAGCAGCTGCTCCCGGTCGGGAGCTGCTGTCGGCGAGCCACTCTCGTCGGTCACGCCGCCGCACCGCTATCGGCGCGCACCTGGGCGCCCAGCTCGCGGAAGCCGTCGCGCCACGTCGCGTGCGCGGGGGTCCAGCCCAGCTCCCGCCGGGCCTTGGCGTTGGACGCGCCTCGCAGCTCGGTCATCATCACGGCGCCAGTCTCGCCCGCCAGGAGCCTTCCGACCAGCCGCGGCACGCGCATCGGTGCCTTGGCCCCGAGCGACTCGGCGAGGATCGGCAGCCACGTCGCCACGCTCGCCGGCTCGTCGTCGACGACGTTGTAGACGCCCGGCGCGCCGCGCTCGATGGCGGCCACCGTCGCCTCGGCCGCGTCGGCGATGTGGATGAACGACCACACCCCGCCGCCGTCACCGACGACCGGGAACTTCCGCCGCCGGACGGCTTCGGCCTGTTCGCCGTCCGGGCCGAGCGAGGTGTGCGGGCCGTAGAAGCCGCCGTACCTCAGCACGAGACCCTGGGTCCACGTGGCGGCGAGCACCTGGCCCTCGACGTACCGGATGGCGCCCACGGTCTGCTCCATCCCCGGCGGCGGCACGGTGCCGAACGGGTCGTCCTCGGTCTTGACGCCGCCACCGACCCGGTCGTAGCCGGCGAAGAAGCTCTGGGCGACGAACCGTCCCACCCCGGCCGCCCGGGCCGCTGAGAGCAGGTGGTCCGTCCCTTCGGTCCGCAGCCGGTTCGTCTGGGCGAAGGCGCGGTCGAAGTGCCGCATGTCCATCGGCCCGATCGACGTCAGCTCGTGCACGACGACCTCGGGGCGCGCCGTGGCCACGGCCCGGGCCACCTGGTCGGGGTCCAGGGCGTCAGCCACGACCGGCACCGCTCCGAGCTCCTGCACGAGGACCTGCTT